>JAUPUJ010000043.1 GCA_030917625.1 Patescibacteria group bacterium | reverse complement strand
ATTAAATGAGCTACTTTCTTAGTAATCTCATCTACAGTTACCTTAAAACCAGTAACGGTTTTATTATTTTTTTTAGAGACCGAGACCGTGGCCTTCTTTGCTTTTTCTACTTTTTTGACTACAGCTTTTTTAGGAGCCACTTTTTTCTTGGCGACTATATTTTTAGTAACTTTTTTAGGAGTGGCTGAGGCTTTAGTTTTTTTAGCAACAACTTTCTTTTTAACAACCTTTTTAACTACAGCTTTTTTAGTCTTTTTTATTGATTTAGATGTGGGCATAAGATAGCGATAATATGATAGTAATTTAGATATTTAAAAACCAGATATCGTCAATTTAAAAATTGAGTTGATTCAACAATTGTGAGACATCTTGGCATTTTTTTAGGTATTTGTCCATCATTGTAAAATCTTGACTCATTTCAGCCTCTTTCAAACTTCGAGTCGCCAAGAGTAATTCATTTCTTAAATATTCTTGAGAAAAATCATGAGCCAAACCTTTTATATTATTTTCTCTATTTTTTACTTCAGAATATATTAATTCAACCTCAAGTAATATCTTTTCTTTATGAGAAACTATTTTTTCGACCGCTTCATTTAAAAAATTTGCATCTATAAAAGTCAGTAATTTCTTATAAACATCATGGTCGGCTAAATTATCGTCTAGACAGGATAACCACAATAAACCTACAAGATGGGCCAATATTTTATCCTGCCTTGATATTACGCTTGGTTCATTTTTATTAATCCTTTTGTAATCTTGATTAGCTTGCGAACCATCGTAAATAAATTTATTTAAATCCTGCCAAATAATATCTTCAGACAAATTAGTAGTATCAGCTATATTTTTCACATAATGAGCTTTGTCAGTCAATCTATTAATACGAGCCAAAAGTGGGTAAATTTCTTCAGATACAATTTTAGATAATTCTTTTTTATCGGTATACTTTTTAGCTAAAACATTTAAAAAATATACAACCACATCGACCGGTTTATTCATTAAATCTATTAATTGATCAGGAGCGTCTTTAGCCAAATCAGCTGGGTCCAACCCAGTCGGCAATGGCACTACCTTAACTGGCATATCAGCTTCAAAAGCTATTTCTAGGGCTCTCCGCATAGCTTTAATACCAGCCTCATCAGCATCAAAAGCCATGATTACATGGTCAGCTAATCTTTTTAAGATCACTAAGTGACCATCAGTGAGCGCTGTACCCGATACAGCAATCGCATTTTTAATACCAATTTGATGCAATAAAAGCACATCCATCTGACCTTCAACCAGTACCGCTGTTCCATTTTTCCTAATAAATTCTTTGGCTGTATGGTAAGCATATAAAACACTGGATTTGTCATACAAAGGAGTTTGAGGTGAGTTGATATACTTAGCGACATCTTTTTGTACCTCAGTCTCGTTTCCAAAAATACGACCCGAAAAACCGACCGGCTTACCATGTTGATTAAAAATAGGGAACATAATTCTCGACCTAAAACGATCATAGATTACCGGTCGGCCATTTTTACCAACAGTCTCAATCACTAAACCGGCTAGCTTTTGAATTTTAATATCATAACCAACACTGTTTAGATGTTCATGTAATTGTCGCCAATCATTTGGAGCAAAACCTAGACTAAAATCAGAAATAGTTTCTTTAGTTAAGCCTCGATTGTATAAATAATCTAAAGCTAATTTATTTTTAGACAATTGATTAATATAAAAACTAACAGCCTCAGCTAGCACTTTAAACAAAACGTCTGTTTCGTCTTTAACACTATTATCTTTAAACTTAGTCTCTAACTTAACCCCCGCTCGATCAGCTAATATTTTTAGGGCATCTTTAAATTCCACCCCATCAATATCTTCGATAAAAGAAAACATGTCTCCTCCTTTATTACAACCAAAACAGTGGTAAGTTTGCCGACTCGGAGACACAAAGAAAGAGCCCGTCTTTTCATTATGAAAAGGGCATCTACCTTTGAAATTAACTCCGGCTTTTTCTAACTTCACATAAGCCGAAATAACGTCCACGATATTTAATTTATCTTTAATTTGTTCTACCGGTGAAGACATGAGAAAATTATATTTAATAATACTCCCCCACCTTAACTAAACGTAGCTACTATATTTCGTAACGAAGAGGACTTTCGGCCTCAGCATCTTCACTATAGTTTTTTATCAATCCTGTACCAGCTGGAATTAAGCGTCCAATAATCACATTTTCTTTCAAACCTCTTAAGTGATCCACTCCACCCTTAATAGCAGTATCAATAAGGATACGAGTTGCATGTTGGAATGACACTGAAGATAAGAAACTTGAAGTAGTTAGAGCCACTTCAGAAATACCCAATACCACCTGATCGCCTTCTGCTAAAGTGCCTTTCATATCTTCAACTTTTTTATTTTCTTGAACTAATTCAATATTTTCCACGATCTCACCAATTCTAAACCTGGTATCACCTGGACTTTTTACTTTACGTCGAGAAAACATTTGTCGAATAATAAGTTCAATGTGCTTTCTAGAAATAGCTACACCCTGTAGTTGGTAGATAGCATTAGTTTCTTGAATAATATAATCTTCTACCGCTTGCTTGCCAGCTAGTTTGTAGTAATCAAGTAAATCAACAGAACCATCAGTCAACAATTGACCCTTTTTAATATTGTCACCCTTATTAACTAAAATGACTCGAGCTGGAGATACTGAGTATTCAATAGTTCCAGATTTTACATTTTTCTTTCGACTTTCAAGATCAACTAGAATTTCTATAACTTGTTCTTTTTCTTCTTTACGTATAGATACCACCGAGCCATCAATTTCAGATATTTGAGCCGCTCCTTTTGGTTTTCGTCGTTCAAACAATTCTTCTACTCGAGGAAGTCCTCCCACAATATCACCTCCAGCAGAACCCACTCCTCCAGCGTGTTTAGTTCTCATCGTCAACTGCGTACCAGGCTCTCCAATAGCTTGCGCGGCCACAATACCAACCGGCTCTCCAATTTTAATTAAACTTGAGCGTCCTGGGTCAGTACCATAACAAGTTTGACACACTCCTCTTTCAGCTTTACATGTTAATGGAGTTCTAATATGAGCATTTTTAATATTATGCGACTCAATTAAATCAGCATCCGTTCTAGATATTAAGTGACCCTTAGGGAATAATTCTTGGCCATCAGCTGTTTTAATAGCATCCAATAAAATTCTACCTTTGATACTATTTCCAATTCCGGAATCGAAACCAAGAATGTGACTTTCATTTATATGTTTACCTTCAGTATCCATACAATCATTAAGAGTAATCACCACATCTTGAGCCACATCTACTAGTTTACGAGTTAGGTAACCAGCTCTCGCTGTGTTCAAAGCCGTATCCGCCAAACCTTTACGAGAACCGTGAGTAGTAATGAAGTATTCAAGTGGAGACAGTCCTTCTTTATATGAAGGCACGACTGGAAAGTCAATTTGACGGCCCGTCGGACTCATAATTAAACCTTTCATACCCACCAATTGCGTTACCTGGCTATATGAACCTCTAGCTTTTGACACCACCATATCAGACACTGAACTATTTTTTTCTAATATAGTTGGGATAATTTTTTCAATTTCACCTCGAGTGTGAGTCCAGATTTCTATAAACAAACGATAACGTTCAGCTTCAGATAGTAAACCTTCTTCAAATTGATCCTCTAATTCATGAGTTTTTTTCCAAGCGGCATCAATAATACCCTTTTTAGCTGCTGGCACCATTACATCATCAAGTCCCCATGTTA
>JAUPUJ010000042.1 GCA_030917625.1 Patescibacteria group bacterium | reverse complement strand
CGTTTGGGTTTCAAACCTTGGTAAGGTTCTTCGTTTGTTGTCGAATTAAACCGCATGATCCACCGCTTGTGCAAGTCCCCGTCTATTCTTTTGAGTTTTAGCCTTGCGGCCGTACTTCCCAGGCGGTTCTCTTAACGCGTTAGCTTGGCCTCTCAGAGGGTCGATACTCCGAAAAGCGAGAGAACATCGTTTAGGGCGTGGACTACCGGGGTATCTAATCCCGTTCGCTACCCACGCTTTCGTGTCTCAGCGTCAGATATGTGCCAGTTTGCTGCCTTCGCTTTTGGCGTTCCCCATGATATCAACGGATTTCACCCCTACACCATGAGTTCCACAAACCTCTCACACTCTCATAGTTATGCCGTTTCTTCTGCATTTCTCGGGTTAAGCCCGAGGCTTTAACAAAAGACTAACATAACCGCCTACACACCCTTTACGCCCAGTGATTCCGGATAACGCTTGGGGTACTCGTATTACCGCTGCTGCTGGCACGAGTTTAGCAACCCCTTATTCATGAAGTACCGTCATACTAATTAAATAGTTTCTTCCCTCATAAAAGATGTTTACGCACCTAAGTGCTTCATCCATCACGCGACGTCGCTCCGTCAGGCTTTCGCCCATTGCGGAAGATTCTCGACTGCGGCCACCCGTAGGTGTATGGTCCGTGTCTCAGTACCATCGGTGGGGGCCAGGCTCTCACCTCCCCTAGACGTCATTGCCTTGGTAGGCCATTACCCTACCAACTAGCTGATATCCCGCAGGCCGCTCCCATAGCGATAAATCTTTACTCCGAAGAGACCATCGAGAATTATCCAATCTTTCGACTGGTTATGCTCGACTATGGGGTACGTTCCTACGTGTTACTACCTCGTTCGCCGTGGGCCTAAACCCACTCGACTTGCATGCCTTATCCACGTCGCCAGCGTTCATCCTGAGCTAAGATCAAACTCTAATTAAAGAAATGAACGGAACACTGGAAAAACTTACTGTTTTACTTACTTTTTTGCTTGCTTGCTTTGGATCAATAAATTGATCTAAATACTAAAGTTGTCAAAGGTCAAAGGAAAACCTAACCTAAACTTACATTTAGGTTACAGGGGTTATTATATATGAACAGAAAGCCTTGTCAACTATAAATTATGGCTAATTTAGGGTATTTTAATACCTCAAAACTAAAAGGAAGAACAGGTAGGCGTAGTTGATGGTTTTTGGTATTCAAGAGAGACTAATCTGGCCCAATTTGGCCCATGAACTTCTCCTATATAATCCTTATAATTATCTATAGTTATAAGAGCTTCCCCCGCAGCACAATCATCATCAAGTGCTATATTTAGCATATTTTTTGCCTCTTCGTCATTACTAAAAAGAAACCATTTTACCTTTCGAGGCGAATTGCCCCACGGAGCCATATTTACAAATTTTTCATCAATCCGAAAAGACATAATATCCCCACTATAAGGAGCCTTAGCGTCTACTTTATATACCCCTGAAATCTTAATCTGACCCAGGTCAGAAAAATCAGTATAATCTTCCGAAAAATCTTCTATAATTAAATCTTCTTTTAAATACTCGTCATCAATAAATCTGTAAAAACCGAAGATACTAATTACTAGAATCAGACTTAGCAACAATGTTTTTTTATTAATATATTTTAAATTTTTCTGCGCCATTTTTCCCAGGTTACAAGAAGGGGTGAAGCAATAAAAAGAGACGAGTAGGCTCCGACTGCGGTACCTATAATTAAGACTAAAGAAAAGTCCTTGGTTGTGGTGCCACCAAAAATATAAAGCGCTACTAAAACAATTAGAACTGTTAGGGACGTATTTAAAGACCTGACGAAAGTCTGTTCTAAACTTATACCAACAGTAGTGGCAAAATCATTACTAATTTTATTTTTCAAATTTTCTCGAATTCGGTCAAAAACCACAATCGTGTCATTAACTGACAGACCCAAAATAGTGAGGACAGCTGTTAGAAATAAAGCGTCTATTTCCACTCCATATAAGTGTCCCAAAACAGCAAAAACTCCTGTTGGAATAATAATATCGTGTAGTAAAGCCAGTACCGCAATCAAACCATAAACCCAAGAACTAACGGGTTTAGACACACCATTAAAAGTGAGAGCAATAAATAGAACAATCAGAACAGATACAATCACTAAAGCAATAATTCCCTTCTGAGCCAATTCAGAACTAACAGTTGGCCCAATCGAGCTAAATCTTTGCTCAATTGCGATTTTGTTTTCAAGGGAAACGACTTTTAGTAAGGAGCTTTTTTCTAATTCATTAATAGGTCTTAACCTAAAAATTACACTATTAGTGCCAGCCGGTTGAATAGAGCTTTCTGGGTATCCCCCTTGATCAAGAGCTTGTCTTAAACTAGTTGTTTCTGGTCTACCATCAGCATAGCTGACCTCGAGAATACTACCGCCGGTAAAATCTATACCTAAATTTAAACCAAAATAGCCAATGGAAAAAATAGACAGAGCCACTGCTATAATCGAAATCAAAAAGAATATTTTTCTATGGTTAATAATAAACATAATAAATTATAGTTTTAATCCATTACCGAATAAAAAGTTAATCAGGCGACTTTTATGTCTGAGTCCTAAAGCGACAAGCATAGTTCTAGTTAAAGTAATAGCACTAAACATACTCACCAAAATACCAATAAGTAGAGTCAGAGCAAAACCTTTGATCATACTAGTACCGAACCAGAATAATACTACTGCTGAAATGACACCAGACAAATTTGAATCACGAATAGGCAACCAAGCTCGACTAAAACCTTCAACAATAGCTTCGTGCAAATTTTTACCACTCTTAAGTTCTTCTTTCATTCGTTCGAAAATCAAAATATTGGCATCCACCGCAATTCCGACCGATAAAATAAACCCAGCGATACCGGCAGCAGTTATGGTAATTGGTATTAATTTAAACAATAACAGCATGATCACAATATAGAAAACCAAAGATACAACCGACACCAAGCCAGGCAAGCGATACCAGAAAATCATATAAGCAGCTAAGATTAGAAAACCAATTAAGCCAGCATAAACACCCTGATTCAAAACATTTTGACCTAAGGTTGGTCCAATAGTTTGGGTGCTATCAAGTTGTATTGGCACCGGCAAAGCCCCTAAATTGAGATTACCTGTTAGTTCCCGTGCCTCCTCTATCGTAAATTGACCAGTAATTTGAGCTTCTCCATTAGTGATTTCTCCTTGAATAACTGGGGCCGACAACAACTCACCATCTAAGAAAATAGCTAAAACCTTACCAGTATTATCTCTAGTAATCTGAGCCATAAGCTTGGCCCCCTCTTCATTAAACTGTATTAAAATAGATGGTCCTTGAGGAGCGCCCGGTTGGCCAGCCGAGGCAAAGACCACCTGAGCTTTTTCTAAATATTTTCCAGATAGTCCAGAATTTTCATAAAGGGCATCGGTTAAACTATTTACCAATTCTACACTCGTGGTAGCATCACTTTTTTGAATGCTTTCTATTTGCTTAGTTATTTCCTCATCAGACGGTCTGTTAACTTTTTCCAGTTTAAATTCTAAAATTGGAGTTTTATCTATGATGGCGAGCGCTTCATTAATATCGGTCACCCCAGGCAATTCGACAATTAATTTATGATGAGCATTACTACCGAGCCCTACTTGCTCTACTTGAATTAGTGGTTCTGACACTCCAAACACATTAATCCTTCTTTCTATTACTTCCTTAAGAGCAGTCATGGCCTCTGAGACACTACCTTCAGCCACATCAGAAACGTCGGCTTTATAAACCAAGTGGGTACCACCAGATAAATCTAAACCTAATTTAAAAGGTCGGTACCAAGCGTGACCTTCGCTCGTTTCTGAGATATAGACAAAATATGAGGCTAGAGCACCAAATATTATGATCGCGACCGCCAAAATTCTATATAGTTTCATG
>JAUPUJ010000011.1 GCA_030917625.1 Patescibacteria group bacterium | reverse complement strand
GAGCTTTTGAATATCTGATCGACGCTATTAATTTATTACCACAAGATATTAAAAATAAGACACAATTAACTTTTGTTGGTGATGGTAGTCTGCGGCTTATGTATGAAGGTCAAGTCTCTAGACTTGGTTTAGAAAAACATATTAAATTTTTAGGTCGCTTAGATACTTCTGGAGTCCAAATTGAATACAAAAAAGCTGATATTTTTGTGTTATGTTCGACTTCTGAAGGTTCACCCAATGTTATTTTAGAAGCAGAATCTTTTGGTTTACCTGTTATAACTACTCGAGTTGGTTCGGCTGTCACCATGGTGGTTGAAGGTAAAACTGGTTTTTTTATTCCTTTTAAAGATAGTCAGGCGATTGCTGATAAAATAATATGGTTAGCAAATCATGAAAGTAGACGACGAGAAATGGGGCTTGCTGCTTATGATCATGTAGCTAAAAACTTTTCTTTTGATAAAAAAATGGCCGAATTGAAAAATATTCTACTTATTTGATATTTATCTAAAAAGCGGCCACTTTCCTGAGTCTTTACTTTTCATCATTTTTGGGCTTAAATGTATTGAATTTATGTTTAATAAAGCTAAGAAAATCTTAATTATTAGTGCTCACGCTGATGACATGGAAATTGGCTGTGGTGGTACTGTGTATAAATTAATCAAAGAGGGTAAGGACGTATATCAAGTCGTACTTTCTTTTAATCTCAAAGGGGCTTCTAAAAAGTTTAAAGAAGCAGATATTCGTCGTGAAGTCTATGAGAGTGCTAAAATTTTAGGGTTAAAAAAAGAGAATATATTTTTTGAAAAATTTGAAAATAGGGTCTTTCCTGAGTATCGTCAAAAAATTCTGGATACTTTATGGAAATATAGGAACAAAATAAATCCTGATGTGGTGTTTACTATGGCCCTCGATGATATGCACCAAGATCATGTAACAGTAGCCCAAGAAAGTTTTCGAGCCTTTAAGGATATTAATTTAATTTCTTATGGGTATGACTGGAATAGAATTAATAAGGAGGTTGATTTTTACACTGTTTTATCAGAAGAAGAGCTGAATAAAAAAATAGAAGCGGTTATGTGCTATAAAAGTCAGGAAACCGGCCGAGCATATTTTTCAGCTGAATATATTAAAAGTTGGGCTATTGCCAGGGGGGTGGAGATTAAAGAAAGATATGCAGAAACTTTTAATATTATCCGTTTAATAAACCGATAATGTTTGTTTCTATGCACCAACCTGATTACTTGCCGTGGTTGGGATATTTTAATAAAATTGCTATCTCAGATCATTTTATTTTTTTTGATACAGCCGATTTTTCTAAAAGAGGTTTTCATGAACGTAATAAAATTAAAACGAATACAGGTTGGACTTATTTAACTATACCAATATCTCATCAACATCTTTTTACACCACTTAAAGATGTGATATTGCCAGAACAAACAATGTGGGCAAGGAAACACTGGCGGTCTTTGGAATGCTGTTATCGTCGGGCTCCATACTGGTCTAAGCATTCTGATTTTTTTGAAAATCTTTACTTAAATATTTCTTCTCATAAAACTTTATCGGATCTTAATATAGAGATAATAACTTATATGTCTGAGGCTTTTGGGTTGTCGGCTAAACTGTCTCGAGCTTCTGATTATAAGACTGACCCAAGTTTAAAATCAACAGAATCAATTTTAGCGGTTATTAAAAAAGTGAGGGCGACGGAATTTTTAGCTGGTCCGTCCGGTAAAAAATATCTTATTAAAGAACGCTTTGAAGAGGAAAATATTAAGCTCTTGTTCCAAGAATTTCACCCTAAAGAATATTCTCAATTGTACCCACCTTTTATTTCCGGTCTCTCAGCAGTTGACCTCTTATTTAACGAAGGACCAAATTCAATTAAGTATTTAAATGATAAAAGTTAAATTATTTTTAAGAAAGTGTGTAAATAGTAATCAATCATTAGTTAAAAAACTTTTGGGTATTTTTATTAGATTACATAATTATAGTTATAAAAAAATTACAGAATACTCGAGTATTTTAAATAGTGGGTTTAATCCTAAACATGAAGTTACAAAATACCATGATTACTTTGTGTCTAAAGTTAATAATACTGATTCAGTTTTAGATATAGGTTGTGGGGTAGGTTATTTGGCTTATGATATAGCTAGTAAAGCTAAGAAAGTGGTCGGTATAGATTTTTCTGTACCAAATATTGATAATGCTAGATCACAATATAAAAGAGATAACCTGGAGTTTGTTTTAGGTGATGTCACAACTTACAACTTTAAGGGGCAGTTTGATAAATTGATATTATCTAATGTTTTAGAACATATTGCTGATAGGGTGGCTTTATTAAAAAAAATAAGAGCCTTGGGAGGCACTTTACTTTTTAGAGTACCGATGGTTGATCGTGATTGGGTTACTGTGTACAAAAGAGATCATGGTTACCCTTATAAATTAGATGATACTCACGAGACGGAATATACACTAGAACAGGTAAAGGAAGAAATGAAGGCTAGTGGGTGGATTATAGAATCTTATCAAGTAAATTGGGGGGAGTTTTGGGGGGTTCTCACAAGAGATGATAATTTTAAATAATGTTATTTTCCGATTATAAAATTAAAGTTCATGGCACCAAAGCTGATCGAATGAAAGTCGATTTAGTGTATAAAATTGAAAGAAATATTTCAGTTTTCATTTCTTATTTTTTAGTGAAGTTTTTTCCTAAGTTAGCACCGTCTGTAGTCTCTATGATTAATGTGGTTTTGGTTCTGTCTGTCATAAGCCTAAACTTGCTTCATGGGGTATATAATCCTTTCGTTCTAATTATTATCCAGTTGGTTATTTTAAGAGTAGCTATTATTGGAGATAGGGTGGACGGGGAGATGGCTAGGTATTATGAGTATTTTACTCAAAAAGGTCTGTATTTTGACCAAGTTTTTCATTTTTGTTACCCCTTTACTCTCATTTTTTCTATCGGTAGTTATTTTAGTATTATTTTAGATAATACTGCGGTTCTAATAATTTCGGGAATAGTAGCCGTACTAATGACTGTTTATAAAATGTTGGGTAAAATTCGTCATCATATTAAATATAAAATTAAGTTGGAATCACATGATGATTTAATACAGGATTATAGAAATGCAACCTATGTTTTTAAGAGACAGATAATATTTTTTAGACTGGTAAATTATTTTTTATTCTATATTTATGATTGGGTTTGGGTTTTATATTTGGTTTTAGTTTTGGGGTCCGTATATGACCCAGCTATTTTTGGCGTTATTTATACAGGATACTCTATTATTTTAGGATTTGTTTTGCTGAAAAAAATACTTGTAACCTATCCCGCGGTTAGTTTATATTCTAAAGAGGAATTTTTGGCTAAAGATTAATCAATTATTTAAGCGAAAGCTTTTTTAAAATAGTATTGATATATAAGAGTAGTGGCAAGGTTACTAGCGATTGAACCTATAACAGCACCCCAAATACCCCAAAGCGGCAGAGCTATAAAAAATATTATAATTCTAGCCGAAGGAGCAAAGATTCTAATAAAATAAAGTTCTTTTTGTTTTAAATGGGCAGTCATTGCGGTTGATAAAAAAGTTCGTGGAAAAAATAATAAAGATAATGCATAGACTTGAGATATTAATATTGCCTCTGTATATTTTGGGAAAAATATGGGGAAAATAAAAGGGGTGATTACCCAATATGCCACGACACAAAAAACCATAATTATTTCTAGACGGAAAAGTTTATTAAGTAGGGTGTTTTTTATATCATCGGCTTTGGAGGTGCTCATTTTGGGTGTAGCCAGAGTCGTTAGGTTTTGTAGGATAGTCTTTATTTGACCTGGAGGTGCGGTTGCAATAGCGTACAAAGCTAACTGGCCCGCACCAAGGTAATGAAATATTAATAATTTATCTATTTGGCCAGCTATAGTTTTTAAGATTTCCATAAAACTAAGATGATAACCAAAATTAGTTAGTTTTTTACCATATTCTCCATCAATTGTTTGGGGGACTTTATTTAAATAAAAGTAAATTAAGAAAATTCCTTGAATTATAATTTGGGGCACAAAGTACGCTGTGACTAAAGCTAAAATATTGTCCGTTAAGTATATGGTGGAGATAGTACTAATAGTAGTAATAATTTTACTTAAACTATTAATTTTATACATTGTCTTAAAATCTTTTCTACCTAAAATAAGCGACTCATACATACCGAAGGTGTAAGAAAAAGGTATACCTATACCAGCGATTATAAAAGATAAGGCCAGGGTTTGGTTGTCATTTAGGTAATAGTAAGTAGAAGCAATGAAGCAGAGTAAGCTACTAATTAGTGTTAGATAGCTTTTTTTGTAAACTAAATGCCAGAATATTGATTCTTTAGCTTCAGCTACAGCTTTAATGGCTATTGTATTTATACCTGGGAAAGTTCCTATAACTAAAATGCCGATGACTGATAAAATATAGCGATAATTTCCATAAGTTTCTGCTGAAATAAAATTTGCAAAAGATATAAGTAATATTAAGCTAGCAATAGTGGATATGGCCTGATTTAAAGATAACCAAAAACCTCCCTTTGCCAAATATAGCATGTCAGTTTTAGTGTATTTTTCACTCCAGCGCAGAGTGTTGTAAGCTCTAATTTTAAGTTTCTCCATATGTGGTGTATTCCCATCAACTATAACTTATTTTTGGTTTTTGTGTAGTCAGAGGCATAAATTGTGATTCAAAATAGTGGAATTGGCATATCTTCTTTAAAACCAGAAATCATGATAGATTGTATTGTAATTATGTGTCCGATTGTAGTTTTAATAGTGAACATTAAACAATAAACTTATGATTCAGGTTAAATCTTGCGAAAATTTCTTATTACCAGTGATTTTGAGCAGTGTATTCTTAACTCCTTTTGTTGTACTTTATATTTCTAGTAGTTTATTTTTCCCTTATATTACAGGCAAAGGATTATTGTTTAGATTTTTAGTTGAGATTAGTTTCTGCTCTTGGATTGTATTGGCTGTGTTTAATAAAGATTATCGACCTAGAAAATCTTTTATTTTGTGGTCTGTTGTGGTGACTTTTGGAGTCATGACACTTTCCACTATATTTAGTGAAGATGTTGGTAATAGTTTTTGGAGTAATTTTGAGCGAATGGAGGGCCTGGTAACTTATCTGCACTTGATGGCGTATTTTATAGTTTTAGTTTCTGTTTTTAAGTCGGAAAAATTATGGCATCGTTTTTTTAATGCACAGATACTAACTTCAATTTTAGTGGCTTTTTATGGCCTACTACAATTGGCTGGAGTTTATAAAATTATGCAGGGGGGAGGGCGTTTGGACGCTACTTTGGGTAATGCGGGGTATTTAGGTGGTTTTATGCTTATGTCATTTTTTATAACTGCTTATATGTTGAGTATTAAATGGCAAGAAAGAAGTTGGAGGTATATATATATATCTATTATGATTCTCCAATCATTTATTTTATTTGAAACAGCCACTAGGGGTTCAATATTGGCTCTTATAGGGGGTTCTATATTAGCATTATTAGTTTTCGTTATATTTCTTGGTAAAAATTATCATAATATTCGTAAAATTAGCCTAATATTATTAGGTCTTATATTTTTAGGGTTAATAATTTTTTATGGGGCACGAGATACTGCTTTTGTAAAAAATCAACCTGTTTTATCTAGGTTTGCAGATATTTCTCTAAACGATGGAACTGCAAAGTCTCGCTTTTTGATTTGGGATATGTCTTGGCAAGCGGTCAAAGAAAAACCTATATTGGGTTGGGGGCCAGAAAATTTTCCATTAGTTTTTGATAAATATTATGACCCTCAGATGTACAATCAAGAACCATGGTTTGATCGTAGCCATAATGTGTTTTTTGATTGGTTCGTAGCTGGAGGATTTTTAGGTATTTTAGCCTATCTCTCTATGTTTGTGAGTGCTGTCTGGTATTTGTTTAGAGAAAACATTAAGAGATTGAAAATATCTTCAAATGATTCAGCTTTTAATTGTTGGCAACAAGGGACTTTGTTGGCTTTCTTAGGTAGTTATTTTTTCCACAATCTATTTATTTTTGATAACATTATCAGCTACGGTATCTTTTTTGCGCTTCTAGCTTTTATTCATGTTAAAGCGACGGAAGATAGTAAGGCTGGTTTGGTGTTTAGTAAATCTTTTGATTTAAAGAATAAAAATATAATTACTATAACTACCGCTGTCGCTATTTTATTTTTCTTCACGTCATTTTATTTTAGTGTGGCAAAGCCGGCTCTAGCTGCATCTGCTTTAGTTGGAGCTATATCGTCGGCTTCTGGTGGCGATATAAATAATAGTCTGTTGGAATTCAAGAAGGTTTTTTCTTACAATACTTTAGGGCAAAGACAATCAGAAGAACAGTTATTGTCTGTTGCTTCTGGTGTTATTAGCGCAACTAGTGTGCCAGAAAATATAAAAAGTGAATTTCGGAATTTGGTTTTAAAAGAAGTTGTTCCAGAGTTAGAAGCGAATCCTAGATTGGTCAGAGAGAGGTTAATATTGGTGGATTATTTATTAAAGTCTGGAAATTTAGATTCAGCCATAGCCGAAATGGAAGAAATTAGATTATTATCACCTAAGAAACAAATGATAGTTTCTAATTTAGGTTATATGTATTTGTTTAAAGATGATAAACAAAAAGCAGAAATAATCACTAAAGAATCTTTTGATTTGAATCCAAAAAATGCTGAAGCGGGTAAGGTGTACGCTCTTGTTTTAATTGCGTCTGGTAAAGAAAGTCAGGCGCTTGAGGTTCTAAAATCACTATCTTTGACACTAGCTGTAGATGATGAAAGATTTTTAAATTATTATTTTTCTAATAAGAGATATAACCTAGTTAGTGATATTTTAAGACAGAGAGTTATGTTGCAACCTAACAATATAGATTTATGGACAAATTTAGCTCTGAGTCATTATGCCGCTGGTAATAATATAGAAGCCTTTAAAGTTTTAGATGAGGCTGTAGTTATTAATCCTAGTTTTAAAGATAAGGTACTTGAGGTTAGGCAGGCTATACAATCAGGATCTATAAAAGTTAATTAACTTGACTTTTCTGTTTAATCTGCTAATATTAAATTATGAGTGCTAATTAGGTTAGCTCTATACAAACTAAATGTCTGCGAAAGATCCCCGTTAGGGGATTTTTCGTTTTTATATTTACAATAACTTGCTCCTAGAATAAATTTTGATATCATTAATATAGTCTTAGTGTTTATTTGTAGCCGACGGCTGCACTCATATTATGACATTTAGTATGGAGTCTTGCCCCGTCGGCTTCATGTGAACAGTAAAAATAAAAAAAACTCACCAACAAAAAAGTTGGTGAGTTTTTTTTATTTTTATACAAATTTAATATTTTTTATTTTACTAAAATTTATTTTATAGAAAATAAAAAATAATTTCTAGAAAAATATTTTTATCTTATCCACATTTTTTTGTTAAAAAATATTGTGAACAATTTTTTTTTAAACGATAATATATGTAAGCAAATGTAATAACAGTTTTACTTTTGCGTGTTACTGAAAAGGTCGACTGTTGTTACTAAATTTAAAAAATAATTTTCTAATCGTTATGCCAGCTAAAAAGAAAACTGCTAAGAAAAAGACTGTTGCAAAAAAGAAGCCTGCAACTAAGAAAAAGACTGTTGCAAAAAAGAAGCCTGCAGCTAAAAAGAAAACTGCTAAGAAAAAGACTGTTGCAAAAAAGAAGAAATAGTCCTTTGATGGTAGTAAGTAATAAAAAATCTCACTTTTTGGTGAGATTTTTTAGTCTGGAAATTATTATGAAAACATGGTAATATGTTGGTTTCAACAATTAGTTAATTGAATATTAATGAATTTTTTAAAATCTATATTTGGAGACTTTGAAGAGCGTAAAATTAAAGCCCTGGAGCCTGTTGTAGAAGAGATAAATAGTTTTGAGGCAAAGATGATTGATCTAGATGACTCTCTACTGAAGGGTAAAACTTCAGAGTTTAAAGATAGGTTGCAACAAGGAGAAACTTTAGAGGATATATTGCCCGAAGCTTTTGCTGTGGTTAGAGAAGCGTCAAAGAGAGTAATGAAGCAAAGACATTTTGATGTTCAATTACTCGGAGGTATCGTCTTACATAGGGGAAATATTGCTGAAATGAGAACAGGTGAAGGCAAGACTTTAGTGGCTACACTTCCAGCTTATCTTAATGCTTTATCTGGTAATGGAGTCCACGTGGTGACTGTTAATGATTATCTGGCTTGCAGGGATGCGGCCTGGATGGGTCAAATTTATACGTTTTTAGGGTTAACTGTTGGTGTTGTTAATCAACAAGTCGCTTATTTGTATAAAGAAGATGACAATGAATCAGATGTAGAAAGGGACACTAAAGGTTCTTATAAAGTTGTTTATGATTTTCTAAAAACAGCTGATAGACACGAGGCCTATGCAGCTGATATTACCTATGGAACTAATAATGCTTTTGGCTTTGATTATCTAAGGGACAATTTGGTACATGATAAAAAAAATATTTCTCAAAAAACTAAAAGTGATGGGCGGTATAATTATGCCATTATAGATGAGGTTGATTCTATTTTGATAGATGAATCTAGAACTCCTTTAATTATTGCTGGGCCAGCTGAGGAGGCTGGTAGTTTGTATAAAACTTTTTCTAGTTTAGTTAAAAAATTAGAACCCGGTGCAGATTATGAAGTCGATCGTAAATTAAAAGCGATCAGTGTGACCGATCAAGGAATAGAGAAAGCTGAAAAAGCTTTAGGGATAGATAATTTTTATACTGAAGGCGGTATTAAATATGTTCACCACTTAGAAACAGCAATACGAGCTGAAGCTTTATATGAAAAAGACAAAGATTATGTGATTAAAGATGGGGAAATTATTATTGTTGATGAGTTTACGGGTAGATTACAACCAGGGCGTCGCTGGTCAGAAGGTTTGCATCAGGCGGTGGAAGCTAAAGAAAATGTAGATATTAAAGCCGAGTCTAGAACTTATGGTTCAGTTACTCTTCAAAATTATTTTCGTCTTTATGACAAATTAGCTGGTATGACAGGAACTGCTGCTACTTCTCGTGAAGAATTTGAAAAGGTTTATGGCTTAGATGTTTATGTGGTACCCACTAATAAAGAACCTAAACGTAAAGATCATTCAGATTTAATTTTTCAAACAGAAAAAGGTAAATTTAAAGCCTTAAGTAAAAAAGTAAAAGAACTTCACGTGAAAGGTCAGCCGGTTTTGATCGGGACTGTGTCTATTGAGAAAAATGAATTATTGTCAGCTTATCTGCGACAAGAGGGTATTCCGCATGAAGTTTTAAATGCTAAAAACCATGAACAAGAAGGTCAGATTACTGCTCAAGCTGGAGGGCGGGGTAAGGTTGTGATTGCTACAAATATGGCTGGGCGTGGCGTTGACATTAAATTAGGTGGGGTTGGTGGCACCACTGAGAGTTATGAAGAAATTAAAGACTTAGGTGGCTTGTTTGTGATTGGCACCGAGCGCCATGAAGCTAGAAGAATAGATAATCAGTTGCGGGGACGGTCTGGCCGGCAGGGGGACCCCGGTGAGACTCAATTTTTTGTTTCAATGGAAGACTCTTTGATGAAAATATTTGCGTCAGATCGAGTAAAAAATATGATGGGTCGTTTTGGTATTCCAGAGGATGAACCAATTCAAAATTCAATTATTTCCAAAGCTATAGAAAATGCTCAATCTAAAATTGAAGGCATGCATTTCGACACTCGAAAACATTTGTTGGAATATGATGACGTGGTTAACCATCAGCGAGTAACTTTATATGATAGACGTCGAGATGTATTGTTTGCTGAGGAGGTTGGACTTAAAAAATTTGTAGATAGGGCAATAGAATTTTTAAATTTAGAATCTGAAGAGAGTAATAAACTAGAAGAGATATTCCAACAAAAAGTATCTACTTATGGAGAATCATTCATTAAAGCTTTTCGAGAAGTTATTTTGCAAGTTATTGATATGAATTGGATGGAACACTTAGAAGCTGTAGATTATATGAAAGGTTCAGTTAGATTGCGGGCTTATGGACAGAGAGATCCGTTGGTAGAATTTAAAAAAGAAGGTTTGCGTTTGTTTAAAGAACTTGAAACTAATATTTTTGAAGGAGTTATGAAGTTGCTCCCTAATATAGAAGCAGAAGTAAAAACCGAAGAACACAAAAATATTACCGAGATCCATGATACATTGAATTCCCTAGGAGTAGAAGAAAAGACTTCTAATAAAAATACACCTCAGATAAATGATGACGCTCCTAAGGTTGGTCGTAATGATCTATGTCCGTGTGGGTCAGGTAAAAAGTACAAAAAATGTCATGGGCAGTAAAAAACTAAAAACTGATGTTTATACTAAAGTAGCTGATTTTATTTACGAAACTAGTATTCATAGTCGCACTCCTCGGTCAGGTTTTTGGTTTCTAGGTAGCGGTAGTCAATCTGTGGCTGAACATTTATTTCATGTAGCTATGATCTCTTATGCTATGTGCCATTTTGAACCGAAGGCTGATAAAAATAAAGTCGTCATGATGGCTTTATTCCATGATATCGGTGAAGGTCGAACATCTGATCACAATTATGTTCATCAACGTTACGGGCGACTGGCGGAAGCTTCAGCGGTGGCTGATATCGCTAGAAGCGTACCTTTTGGTCAAGAAATTTCTGATTTGTTTCAAGAAGAACAAAAACAAGAGACGCTCGAGGCTAAGTTAGTTAAAGACGCCGATCAATTAGAGTGGATTTCAACATTAAGAGCTGAGGAGATTAAAGGTAATTCTAAAGCTGGGCAGTGGATAAAAATTGCGCGTAAGAGATTGAAAACTACTGCCGGTAAGAAACTTGGGTCAGTATTAGAAAAAGTTAATCCAGATTCTTGGTGGTTTGATGCTGGTGATGCTTGGTTTGTTGATCGAAAACAAGAAGATAAGGATTGGAAAAATAATCAAAAATAAATAGTCGCCTTTAGAGGCGATTTTTTGTTACAATAAAAGGATGTCTCAACTAAATAATTGGTATAAATTGACCCCTGAAGCGGTTCTCGAGGTTTTACATTCAAAGACTCAAGGTCTTTCTTTTGGTGAAATTGAATCTAGGTTGGCACAATATGGACCTAATAAGTTGATGGAAAAAAAAGTAGATAGTTATTTTATTATTTTTTTGAAACAGTTTTTGAATCCGTTGATTTATGTGTTGTTGATTGCGGTGTTGGTGATGATATTCCTCGGTGAGTATATAGATTCAATGGTGGTGGCGATCGTTTTGGTTTTAAATGCTGTGATTGGGGCTTTTCAGGAAGGTAAGGCTCAAAATACTTTGAATGCTTTAAAGAAAATGCAACCGATAGAGTCAGTGGTTAGACGCGATAGCCAAGAACAAATTATACCAGCCGAAAATTTAGTGCCTGGCGATATTGTAATTATTAATGATGGCGATCAGGCGCCTGCTGATTGTCGGATTCTAGAAGCAACTAATTTATTGGTTGATGAATCAGCTTTGACTGGCGAGTCTACTCCAGTTGATAAAAACTCACAGTTATTGCTTAAAGATAAAGTTCAGATTGCCGATATGACAAATATGGTCTTTAAGGGGACATTTATTGTTCGTGGTTTAGCTCAGGCAATTGTAGTGACAACTGGTGTTAATACAGAAGTTGGCAAAATTTCACAGGAATTGTCTAGTCTTAGTAACTCGATGCCACTTAAAGATAAGATAGATAAGTTAACAAAATTTATCATCGGTATTGCGGCGGTTGTTATTGGTTTATTTTTTGCAATAGGTATTTTCTATGGTTACGGTTTGTCTGAAATGTTTTTAGTCGCAGTGGCGGTTGCGGTATCTGTTATACCAGAAGGTCTGCCGATAGTTATTACTTTAGTGCTAGCTTCTGGTGTTTGGAGAATGAGTAAGAAGAATGCCTTAGTTAAAAAACTGCAAGCCGTTGAAGCTTTAGGCCAGGCGACTATTATTGCTGTTGATAAAACAGGGACTATTACTAAAAATGAATTAATGGTTAGTTCTGTTTATGTCGATGGCGCTGAGTATCAGGTGACAGGTGATGGTTATAACAGAGAAGGTGGGGTAGTTTTTGAAAATGGTTCACTTGAGGAAAAAAATATTACTCTCTTAGCCCAAATAGCTATTTATTGTGCTAGTGCCAAAACTGTTTTTATCGAAGATAAGAAAATTTGGCGAGTAACAGGTGACCCAACTGAAGCCTCACTTCTTGTTTTTGGAGAAAAATTGGGTTTTAAAAAAGATATTATTGAAAAAACAGATCCTTTATTGTCTGAAATCCCTTTTAGTTCTGATTTAAAATATCATGCTACTTTACATAAAAATAAAGAGGTTAATTTTGTGACAGTGGTGGGGGCGCCAGAAGTGGTGATTGCTAAATTATCCTTCTTAAATAAGGGCAGTATTATTACTCCGATAACCGATCAAGATCGAGAATTCTTAAGTGAAAAAGTGGTTCAAATGTCAGCTCGGGGTTTGCGGGTTTTAGCTGCTTCCTATAATGGGCTGGCGGGGAGTACTTTACAGGAAGATGCGCTGCCGCCTCTAACTTTTGCTGGCTTTTTTGGGTTACAAGATGTGGTTAGATTAGAAGTTAAAGAAGCTATTGAACTGGCGCAAAAGTCTAATATAAAAGTAGTTATGATCACTGGTGATCATAGAGTGACAGCTGAAGCGATAGCGACCAGTGTTGGTATTTTTAGAACAGGTGATACTGTGGTGGAAGGTGTTCAGTTAGAAGATTTGTCGCGCGAAGATCTTAAAAAGATTGTGGCAACAGCAACCGTATTTGCTAGAGTGTCACCAAAACATAAGTTGTCTATTATTGAAGCTTTTCGAGCTCGGGGAGAAGTGGTGGCTATGACGGGGGATGGCGTTAATGATGCCTTGTCACTCGTGGCCGCGGATTTAGGAGTCGCTATGGGGCAGATTGGTACCGAGGTGGCGAAAGAAGCGGCGGATATTATTTTATTAGATGATAATTTTTCTAGTATTATAGTGGCGGTTGAAGAAGGTCGGTCTATATATAGAACCATTAAAAAAACAATTGTTTATTTGTTGTCCACTGGTATTGGTGAGATGCTTGCTATTGGTGGAGCGGTAATTTTAGGTTGGCCACTACCACTCCTAGCAACACAAATTATTTGGTTGAATTTTGTGACCGATGGATTTTTAGTAGTAGCTTTTGCTGCCGAACCTAAAGACTCTGATATACTTGGTGATAGCTTTACTAATAAAGATGCTAGTTTTATTACACCTGCATCTGTTGTGAGAATGTTTTTAATGGGCGGGGTAATGATGGCGGGAACTTTATTTCTATTTAGTAAATATATCAATCTAGGTATTGCGGGAGATTTATCAAATGAAGTTTTAGTAAAAGCTTGGACGATTTCTCTAACAACCTTAGCTGTTTTTCAATGGTTTAATATTTGGAATTGCCGAAGTGATAAAAAATCTATTTTTACTCAAAATCCTTTTTCCAATTTATATTTAGTATTGGCGACTATGATAGTTGTCTTACTCCATATGGCCATTATTTATTTACCATTTCTACAAAATATTTTTAAGACTACAGTTCTTAGTCTAAATGAATGGGGAGTAATTATTGTGGTTGCTTCTAGTATTTTAGTGGTAGAAGAAATTAGAAAATTGATTGTCAGAAGTATAAAAAAATAAAATCTTCTGACTATGAAAGTGTTTTTAAGTTCAATTTAACCCATTCTCATAATATGTCAAATTTAAGTAAAAATAAGGGATAATTAGTCTTTTCCACATAGTAAATTAAAATACTCAAAGAATTTTCGGTTTAAAAGTGCTATTCTTAACAAATAGAATTTTAATTTTTAATTAACCGTGATCGAAAAAATATTTTCAAAAGATTTAGGGTATCTTGTATTAGGTTTGGGGCTAGTATATTTAGCTATTTTTGGGGGGACCACATCTTTACCATGGTCGGTTTCTTATACTACTTATAAATTTGATACTCCGACAGGTTGGATTTCTAAAGGTGAATATGCTGTTAAAGGCGATAAATATTTGATTTCAGCTGAAAATGTACCTGAAGTTAATACAGAAGGGGAAAGATTTTATGATAAGGATATTCTTATTGCTAGTTTAGATAAAAAATATACTGCGACCATTAAATCTGGGATATTAAAAGATGGTAAAGAGATTATCTATCAAGTTGAAGCTGAATATCCAGATGAACGAGTTTTGGTGGTTGAAGTTCCACAAACTTTTGATGTTTCTAGTATGAGAGAAGTGAGATATTTAGGCGAGACAGCTTATAATGAATTTTTACACTATGAGCCGGTTAAAAATGTAAATAATATTATTGTCGAAAATGATCATGATTTGATTTATGATGGGGATACTAAAGCTAAAATTATTAGAGAAGAAGAAACTTTATCTAATTACAAAAAATTAGGATTAATTGAAAATTATCCTCAACCTAAAAAAATAGTTCGGTCTAATATATTTAAGTCCCAAGTAGGACAGGCGGCTATTGCTCATGATGGCACCACAAACTCTGGAGCTTTAGCTAGTGTAAGCTCTTCATCTTTCTCACATAGTAATACTGCCGGTAATTATATTTACGTTATTGTTGGGTCTTTTGATAGCACAGATGCTGATAGGCAGGTGACAGGTATTACTTATAATGGTGGAGCGCTAACTTTTTTGGCAAATGCTGAAGAGACTACAGCTGCAAATACAGACGTAGATATTTGGGGACAAACGGCGACAAGTACTGGGTCTAGAACAGTGGCTGTAACTTTTAATGCTGTTACCACTAGTGCGGCTGTATTTGCTACAACTTTAACAGGAGTTGATATCGCAGATCCTATTGATGTAACCAATACCGCCTCAATTCTAAATGACGCTACACCTACTATTAATGCCACCACCACTGTGGCTGATGTGTGGTTAGCTTCGGGTATAGCTTATGGAAAATCTAATGTCAATAATGTGATTTCAGCTGACGCCCCAGCAACTTCTAGAGGAGTTGTGACATCAACAGGTATACCCGGAGGATCTTACGGGTCTGCTAGTCGATTAGCGACAGCGGTCAATACTTATACTATGGCTTGGACAATGGGCGGATCTAACCCTACTTTAAGGGATGGGCCTTTGGTTGTGGTTGGATTTACCCCTTCTGTTGACGCTGATGCTTATACACCGTTTCCTGGGAGTTTGTTCCTCAAAGGGTTATCTTTCTTAAGGGGTGGATTTAGACTGGGTGGCCAAAACTCTACTTTTGCTCAGGGTTACCTATTGCCTCAAAATTTGGGTTCATTTGGTGATATAGAAGATTTTGAAAGTGACACAGCTGGTCTCTATGGACAGGGTTATATTTGGTATAGTGGTTGGGGGGCCAATCCTAATAATTCCACTATTGGTAGAGCTTCTTCGACTATGGATATAATAGATGAAGGTTCGAATAATTATCTAGAAATTAGTGTTAATGATGATATTTTCGACGGTACAGCTGCTTTCAATTCACCAAATAGTTTAGCTAACTTAAATTCGGTTTTAAGAGTCTCTACTCTAGCATTAGGTGGTTATAGATTGAGTCCTAAAGCTGATGTTTTAAGAATGAGATTACGAGTTTCTTCGGGTGATTCTATTGGTATTACTTTTGGATCTCCTGTGAGTCAATTAGGAAATAGTGATGTCTTGACCGGGATCAAATATTTTTCTTCTGGGGATTATGATGATTGTATCGATATGGGAGATACTTGGTATCAATGTGATTTCGATCTTAATGAAAATATAATCAGAAATGATCGTCGAGCCAACTATAGTGGTGGCGTTAGTGGTGCTTCTGGTAACGTAAAAAATGCTTTAGGTGATGAAATTATTCACTATACTCGTTGGGTACAAGAGCCGCTTGCTTTGTATTTAGTGACTTATAATAATGATGTTGAGATACTTAATGGTAATCCCGTTCTTCATCTCGATGATTTTGAAATAATTAATGAAGGTCAAGGTAAAGATTTCCCAAGATTTTCAAATCCTGCTTTAGTTGCTTTAGTGGATAATTTTGAAACATCTATCTCTAATGCTTTTACTGTTAATTTTAATTGGCCTACTTCTGCTCAATCGCCAGCCATTTTAAGGTCTACTCTAGAAGGTAATACTGGTAATAATTCTCTAGAAATAGAAAGTGATACCGCGGAAGAATTGTCGTGGACAGGTATTTCTGCTTCTAACGGTGATGGCGCTAACGCGATCTCTTTTGAAATGAGAGTTGATTATGGATCTGCTACTCCTCCAGAACACGCTATTGAGTTTATTGCCTTAGCTAATCCAACGGGTGGATCTTTTAATTGGACCGGATTAGATTCTGCTGGGGCTTATGATTATGAACTATCAGAAGCTTCGACTGCTTCTTTGGATTTTGCGGTGTATCATGCGCGTCGCATAATTCCAAGAAATAAATGGGTGATAGTAACGATACCTTTTGCAGATTTTACTGCTGCATATGGTTCTGGAACTATGTTGAATCATCATAAAGAACAGTATCCACTAGAAGGTGATGAGATATCAGTAGTTGGGTTGCAGACAAGTTATGGTCAAAATGGGCCGACTACAACAATATCTATTGATTCAATAAAATATGTCACTGTGCCTGGTACCACAGAACAATTAAGGTCATATTATCAACCTCAAGCTTATACTCCTTAATTTTTATTTATAAACCACCAACTAAAAACATCTCCAAATTGGAGATGTTTTTAGTTGGTGGTTTATCCCCAATTTCATACACATTTTCTCTAATTTATCTACCTAAAAATGTTACAATAACATATAAGTTTACAGTTAATTTAGTGGGTAAACTAAACTAAATAATTAATGATTTCCACCCGAGAAAACAATTCGTTTTTCTTCTCAAATAAGTGGTGGAAAACTAGCCAAACCGTTCTGTCGGTTTCTTTGTTGTTACTCACAATATTTATTCCTCTCACCACCTCTGCCGCCATCAATGAACAAATTAACTATCAAGGTAAGTTAACAGACTCAGCTGGCGATGCAGTGGCTGATGCGTCTTATTCCATTGTCTTTAGACTGTACACAGTATCTTCTGGTGGGACTCACATTTGGACTGAGACTCAGAGTGTCACCACCACTAGTGGTCTCTTCAGTGTCATGTTGGGTTCATCCACTTCACTCTCTGATATTAACTTCAATCAAACTTTGTACTTAGGAGTTAATGTGGCAGCTGATGGAGAAATGTCGCCACGTAAAATCATTGGCGCCGTACCCGCTGCTTTCTACGCTAATGATTCTGATACTTTAGATGGATTAACTGCTTCTGACTTTTTGTATGCAACCACCACCAATGCCACTGGAACTATTTCCACTTTAAACACTAATACTTTAAATGTTTTTAACTCCACTACTACTAATGCGACTACTACTAATCTTTTTGTTTCTGGTAATACCAGACTTGGCTCTTTAACTGGAGTTCTAAAAGCGACAGCTGGGGTAGTATCCGCCTCTCTCGTCAGCCTCACTTCCGACATCTCTGGCATCCTCGGCCTGGCTAATGGTGGTACTGGAACTTCTACTGCTCCTACTTACGGTCAAGTCCTCTTAGGTAATGCTGGTGGCACTTACGATTTAGTCGCCACTTCATCACTTGGCATCTCAGGTGGAGCTGGTCACGACGCTGTCACTCTCGCTGGTA
>JAUPUJ010000010.1 GCA_030917625.1 Patescibacteria group bacterium | reverse complement strand
AATAGCTCGTGTCACTGAATCTAAATGCAAGACCTCATCTATACCACCGTCTGATATTTTTATATTATAAATTTCTTTTTCTGATGGCGGCATAATTTCGATCGAGTTTCCAATGGCTCTAAAAGTTCCCGGGGTCAAATCAGCTGTCGTTCGTTCATAAAAAATAGAAATTAGATTTTTCATAAAATCATTACGAGATATTTTCTGACCTAAACTAATTTGCATATGCTCTTTAGCATATTCTTCGGGACTACCCAAACCATAAATACAAGACACTGAGGCCACAATAATTACATCTTTTCTAGTCAGCAAAGCTTGAGTAGAAGCATGTCTCAGACGCTCAATTTCTTCATTGATAGAAGCATCTTTTTCAATATAAGTATCAGTCCCTGGCATATAAGCTTCAGGTTGATAGTAGTCGTAATAAGAAACAAAATAATGAACTGCATTTTCAGGAAAAAAAGTGCGATACTCTTGGGCCAACTGCGCAGCCAGAGTCTTATTATGAGCAATAACGAGAGTAGGCTTGCCTATCTGCTCGATTACATTAGCGGTCGTATAAGTCTTGCCTGAGCCTGTCACACCCAAAAGCGTCTGGTGTTTTAACCCAGACTTCAGGCCACTAACCAAGCTTTTGATAGCTGTGGGTTGATCGCCTTTTGGAGTGTAATCACTTTTTAATTTAAACAAACTCATAGTTCATTAAATCTAACATATATTATTTTATAAAAAA
Organism: Patescibacteria group bacterium; assembly: GCA_030917625.1. Lineage (GTDB taxonomy): Bacteria > Patescibacteriota > Minisyncoccia > Phycocordibacterales > XYD1-FULL-46-19 > JAUPUJ01. Next base: position 19,162 of record JAUPUJ010000010.1, on the reverse strand, counting down.
ACCGCGCTAACTAATGCACGGCTTGTGAGTGAGAAAATCCTCCTTTCCTTTATTTAACGTTCAGTCAATATATCGGCAATAAAACACGACGCCCCGCACACAGAAATGGCCGCTAGTAGTAGAGCGATGGAGATACCCCACACCACCCTTCTTTCTTCTCTTCTTAACTTGAACATCTATATTTCCTTCTATTTCTTTTTCCCAAATTGTCCTACTTCTTCTCTTATTATAACAATAAATAGTTATTTAGTCAAATATAGGTCTAAAAACTCTTTTTTGTATCCTTCAAAATTATCATTCAAAATAGACTGCCTAATATTATCCACCAAAGACACTAAAAAGTGTAGATTATGAACAGAAGCCAAAGTTGCCCCCAACATCTCATGAGAACGAAATAAATGGGCTAAATAGGCCGCTGTGTAATTAGAGCAAGTATAACAAGTGCAATCTGTTTCTACTTTGGTAAAATCTGTTTTAAATTTATTATTCAAAATATTTATTTTACCCGCCTTCGTATATAAAGTACCATTCCTAGCGATTCTGGTTGGTGCCACACAATCAAAAGTATCCATCCCCGCCTCTACCCCTAGAAAAATATCTTCGGGCTCCCCTATTCCTAGCAAATGCCTTGGTTTAGTTTCTGGCAATATTTCAGTGACTACTTTTATCGCCTGCCCTAAATCATTTTTAGAAAAAGACCCCCCAATACCAAAACCAGCTAAATCATCCATTCCAGCTAAAAACTTCGCTGATTCTTGTCTCAAATCTTCGTATTGCCCTCCTTGAACTATGCCAAATAAACCTTGTTTACTACTAGCCTCTTTATTTTTCAAATGAGCTTCTAGACTCCGCCGAGCCCAGCGATGGGTTCGGTCTAAAGCTTCTTTTTGATACTCATAAGACACAGTTGGCGAGGTACATTCATCAAAAGCAAAAATAATATCCGCACCAAGATTGTGCTGAATATTCATTGATTTTTCTGGAGTTAAACGATGCAGACTACCATCGATATGAGATTTAAAAGTGACCCCATCATCATCTATTTGGGCCAATTTTTCTGATTTAGTTTTTTTTACTTGTGATGAATTTACATCTTTTTCTTTGGCAAATTTTGTAACGCCCCCTTCACCAAAAGCTGCCCCTAAAGAAAAAACTTGAAAGCCGCCAGAGTCTGTAAACATTGGGCCAGAATAATTCATAAACTTATGCAACCCTCCAGCCTGACTCACTATGTCATCACCTGGCTCCAAATAGAGATGATAAGTATTAGCTAAAATAGTTTGCCCACCCAAACTAGTCACCATCTCTGGAGTCAAAGCCTTAACAGTAGCTTTAGTCCCCACCACTACAAAAGCTGGCGTTTTAATAACACCATGGGGAGTAGATATGATACCGGCTCGCATTAAATTTTTACTTGCCTCTATTTTAAAAGTGATTGGTCTGTTCATTAGTTAAGAGACCATAACATATAATTTAAGTAAGTGGCAAATGACACCCAAAGCAAATAAGGGGTTAATAGTAAAACCGCCATTTTAGAACGAGGCCATAAAAATATCATCAATAATAAAACCGAAAACCAGATCTCTGTCGCGAGCCACAGAGCAGTCCCAATATTATTAAACTTAAAAAAAGCAAAACTCCAACTAAAATTAACTATGGCGTTATAAATAAAAAGCATTAGTAGAAGATACCAATATTTATCTTTTTTAATCTTATTCCAGAAAATTAAAAAAGAGACGGTAGTTAAAATATAAATTAAAGTCCAAACGGGACCAAAAATCCAATTTGGTGGGTTTAAATTTGGTTTAATTAAGTTATCATACCAACCTGAATCTATACCAACAAAAGTAGCCAGCGAACTAAACCACGATATAAAAATAACAATTAGTGGCACCACTAAATAATTTGGTTTAAATCGATGAAAAATTTTCATAATTTTATAATAAATAAATAATTTCTAAACTATATAAATATCTTGACCGTAACCACCTGTACCCACATATTCGGCTTCTCCTTTTAATATTTTTTCATAAGGCTGACAAGAAAAACAACCAAGGGGTCCCCGTGGGCATGAAAAATTTTTATCTTCCCGAGCTTTTTTTATTTCTTTAGCTACTTTCAAAACAGACTCCCGAGCCACCTCTAAAGTTGGTAATTTTTTCTCTGTTAAAAAATCATCCGTTTCTAAATACCAATAACTAGCTTTGGTCACAGTTCTTCCCTGTAAATTTTTTAACAAAAGTAAATATATTGGTAACTGTAACGAATCATCTTTCTCTTCATGTTTACCAGTTTTAAAATCTAAAACATGTAGGGAATCGTCTGCGGGTAAATATTCTAACCAATCTATTTTTCCACATAAGATAATATTATCTTCTTCGGACAGATAAAAATTGGGTGGCATGCTATTTTCATGTTCTTTTAATTTAACAGCTTTATTTACCAAAGGTCCAAAGTTTTTTTGAACTCGAGTCAACATCTTTTGGCCTCGTTCTTTATATTCTTTTTCTATTTCTGGGCTAGTAAAACCACCAACTCTGCCACTGACTTTTTTCCACTCCCCTTCAAAGATTTCTAATAAATTTTGTTGACTCCTATCTTCGGCTTTATATTTAATGAGACCCTCTAAAACTTCATGGACCGCCACCCCTAAAGACATTGCTGGACTAGTGATATTTATTTTTTTATTAGTATTAGGATCTTTATAAACATTGTGCAAAAAATAAGCCCGAGGACATTTCAAAAAATCACCCATAGAAGAATGGGACACCCATACGGCTGAATATTTATCTGGCTTAATATTTTTATTCATTAAATTTTATTTGATCGGCAGAATTCTAGCCAATGATTCTATTTTTCCAGCGACCACTAAAGTTGGCAGACCTAGGAGACAATTATTTTTGACCAAAATAGCCGCTCCACCAGAATTTCCTTGTTCTATTTTAGCTGAGGTCACATAATAATCATCATCAATACCAGAAACTATACCTTCTGTTGCGGTGATACCCTCCTCAGCCCCCACACTAGGATAGCCCAATATCACAACCTGATCACCAATAACCGGTTTGTCGACACAAGTCTTAACAGCTCCCACCACTCCAGGCAAATTAACATATTTATTCATATCCACATAAGCCAAATCTTTCTCTTCTATAACCGAAATGAGAGTCGCTTCTAATTTAGTATTACCGGTAGCAAAACTAATATTACATTTTTTAGAGACACCAAAGTCTTTAGATATCACATGTTTATTGGTAATAAAACGAGTACCAGTTGCCACAAAAGTCGCCACTCCAGAAGCTTTTGAAGTTATTGTCTGACCCAAACCATTAATGAACTCGCATTGCAATCGAGCGACTCGCGGACTCCAGTCATTAATAATTTTTACAATATCACGTGATTCTAATTTTTGTTGATAACCTTCTACCGATGCTTCGAGAGTAGCCAACTGTTCGACAGAATTTTCATACTCTGCTTGCACTTTTTCTCTTTGATCTTTTTCAGCCTCTAAAGCCACCGCTAATTCATCTTTACCTAAAACTAAAGCCTGAACAATATTTTGAGTTTCTATTAGAGAAATCTCCAACTTAGTATTCTCACTTTTAATATACTCTAATTCTTTTTTAACGAGGACAAAACCAGTTATGGTTAAACTTGCTAAAACAAAAATCAATATTCCGTAACCCATTGAAAAAAATATTTGCTTTTTTTTAGTTTTAGATATTTTTTTATTTAAATCCATGTATTGACTATTATATCAAATATAATCTCTTTGCAATAAGATTAATCCAAAAACAATCTAGCTAATCTAATTTCTTCAAAAGAAAAATTAGCCGGCAAAATACTCTTCACCGGCGACAACTTATCTGAACCGGTCTTAAAAAAAGCTTTATGAATAGTTTGTAATCTATTATTAGCTGGTTTTAAATGTTTAATATCTGGTAGAATATTTTCCTCTTTCAATTTCTCTAAATGAGTGAGGATTGTTTCTATTTTCACCCCTCTCTTTTTAGCTAAATCTTTAAGTATTAATCCCTCCTCTAGCAATAAAGATGTTGCTAAATGAGCAGAGATTTTTTTCTTTAATTTAGCTCCAGCGATAGCACTCTTACTAACAAACCTCTGGGTGGTTTCAGTTTTTCTACTTTTAGGAATCAACTTGAGCGCCTCAGTTAAATTAAAAGCAATTTTTTTGGCTAAATCTTCAAAAATAACAGCTTCTTCATGGACCTTTAAAGATGCTTCATTAAAACCAATCAATTTGAGACCCTCAAAAGTCCGCACCCGAGATAAAGCCACATAACCCATACCGGGAGTAAAGGCTTTTGATAAATCTATTTCGGCCGCCTCGAGAGTAATACCCTGACTTTTATGAACCGTCATGGCCCACGCTAAACGCAAAGGCAGTTGAGACACTTCGGCTTTAACTTTATCATCCTCCACAATAGTCCAGGTAGCCCTGTCTACTGTCACTTCTCTACCGTCAGACAGGATCACTATAGGCAATCTATCACTATTAAAACCCACTATTTGGCCCAAAGTACCATTAGCGATACCTTGTTCGAAATTATTCTTTATAAACATCACTTTAGCTTTCATTTTCAATCTCAATCTTGGCATTATTAGCGACCCCCGTTCTATACTGTCAGCTAAATTTTTATTACCTTTATGTACCGACTGATATTCATTAATCAAACCAGGCAATCTCTCTAGCTCTTTATCATTAGCTCCGTCAACGTCTATATTATGTGTAAATAAACGCACCGGCGAAACTGACGACATAGAAATGCCAATCCGACTAATTAAACTATCTTTATGATTTTTATCTATATATTGACCCCGAATCGCAGTTAATAAATCGTATAAATTTTGATCCGTTTGCCTAAATTGTGACGAGAGTAAACAAACTTTAATATCAGCTTCTTTCCAAGACTTAGCTGTATAAGCAAAAGAACTATCTTGACCATATCTTACAATTGGTGGTAATTGAAAAAAATCTCCAGATAAAACTAATTGCATCCCTCCAAAAGGTTCATCGGGTTTTTTGAAATTACGGCAAATTAAATCAATCGCATCTAATTGGCGGGATGATAACATGGAAATCTCATCTATGATTAAAACTGCCGTCTGATCAAAGTGTTGCCATAAATATTTTTTTTCTAAAAGAGCCTCTAAATCATAAGGCGACAGATCATCCCTAATACCAAGCCCAGACCAAGAGTGAATAGTTACCCCACCTAAATGAGTGGCGGCAATACCCGTAGAAGCCGTGATCGCAACCTTAATATTATTTTTCTTAAGCCAGTTTATATACTCCTGCAATAGATAAGTTTTACCCGAACCCGCCGGTCCAGTGATAAAACAATTATTACCCATTTTTAACAATTCCAAACAAGATTCAGGTGTCATAGGTGTAATTATACCAAGAAAAGACCCAGATCCATAAAGGTCTTTTTGGGTGCTAATTTAACCCCTTGATTATATTTAAATAGCTGAGGATACTAAAAATGACACTAAGTAATCACTAATAGACAAAGTGACCCCATCTTTTTTATCCGGCGAAACTTTTGAAATATTTATATAATAGTCACCAATACGCCTTTTCCCATCAATGCTTTTTAAACTTAAAATTTGAGTCTTATTACTTAAAGATATTTCCAAATCTGCTGTCACATAGCCGGCGTGAACACATTCCACATTTATCGGACACCTACTATCTTGAGGGACGTCAATCAATTTAACTTCTAATTCTTCGAAATTAAAAACTTCACCTATAGCTAAATCATATTCTTTAGAGGCCGAAATTGGCCACAATATTTCACTCACTTCCACAACCCCAGACACATTCCAATTCATAATATCTATTTCTTGATTATTTTTATCAAGACCAACAATAAATACATTACTAATACCAGAAATAGGCTCTGCTGGAATTTTATATGACCACAATGTTTCATCAGCTAGAGCTGGCTGATTAGAGTCAATATCCATATTACCAATTACCACAGAAGAAGTGGCCCCTGAATTCTGACCCGCTTTAACCACAATTTTGGCGATATTATCACCAGAGGTTTTGGCAATAAACAACTGCTCTGTGGCCTTAAAATCTAGACTTAAAATAGCGTCTTCTATTTTGTCCTCATTAGAAGAATTACTCGGCGCAGTGGTTTGATACCACCAAAAAGAAACCCCGATCAATATCACGAGCAAGAATATAGTTATAGCTATTATTAATCTACCTATATACATAAAAGATTTAGATTAATAATAGGCTCTTTTTTTTATTTGTCCATCACTATAGGTTGGTACATTTCAAGTAGAGTAAAGAACAAACTCAAAATAAGTGGGCCATAGAGAAATCCTAATGGACCAAAGGTTAGTAAACCTCCTAATACAGAAATCAATATTAAAACTGGATGTATTTGAACCCCTCGAGAATAGAAATATGGCATCAAGATATTATCTACCAAGCCCACCACCACCACCCCCCACACAGCCAGTCCAATGGCGGCCAAAGTTTGTGAAGTAAAAAATAAATACAAAATAGCTGGCAATAAGACAATCACTGTACCCACCCCAGGCACCAAAGATCCAATACCAGCAAGCATACCCCATAGCGTAGGATTTGGTACTCCAAAAATAAGCAAACCTATGCCAGAAAAAAAACCTTGGATCACCGCTATCACTAAAGCTCCCCTGATAACAGAATTTACGGTTTGTTCTAATTTTGTAATAATTTTTTCGTCGTCTTTGTTTTTAAGAGGGCTATAGTGGGTAATATATTTCTTGAACTTTTTACCATCACGAAAGAGAAAATATAAGATTATTATAGAGAGAACCAGGCCAAGGATAGTGTGAGCTGCTGTAATAGTACCGTTTTTCAATAGCGTCCAATTATCTAAAGCACTAGATAAGACAAATGACGAGGTTTTTTGTTTAAAATCATCAACATTTAACTCGAAATTAGGTAAGACAGTTTGGACCGCTGTTTCAATTTCTAAAGCTGATTCATCAATTATAGTCTCAGTATCAGCATCTACTAAAGTAACAGCTACATTTTGGGCTTCATTAACAATTTGAGCTGATAAAAATGATAAGGGTAAAATTAATATAACCCCAATAAACATAATAGTTATAAGAGAAGCTAAGCTAGGATAATTTGGTAATTCGGTTAATACTCTTTGATACAACGGCTTAAATATAACAGCAATCACGAGCGATAAGGCGATACTATTTATAAAAGGAGTAAAAATTACAGCTACTAAAAAAATAGAACTAAGAAACAGAAAAAAGAAAAAGTAATTTTGAATTTTTTCTTCAGTGGTTTTTTTCATCTTATATTTATTATAACACCATTAAATTTAAAAGACTTAATAACTTATAAACAAATCTTGCGTCTATGGTGAGGATATTCACAATATTGTTTTTTAGCGACTTCCGCCCCTATTAATACTGACCAGAAGAAACCATTGATCCACAATAAGAAAACTATTAAGAAACTACTTGGCCCAAAAGCGGTATTAATTAAACTTAAAGATGAATAAATACTGAATAATGAATTTACTATGGTGAATAATAGACTACCGAATATCGCACCCACTAGGGCACTACCCCAATTCAGGCGCATCTGAGAACCCGCTAAGTAGATCAAGCTAAAAATAAAAGTAATAACCGTTATACCTAAAAAATAATTAGCCGCAATCCATAATCCCGACGGTGTCCACTCGTTTAGTAAATTTTTTCCATACAACAATACAAAATTTCCTCCAATATTAACGAGTGATGCTAAAACCATTACCACAAAAGAAAATATTATATAAACACTCATCTGACATCTTTTTAGAAAAGAGGCTTTGACTGTTGTAGTCTCATCATCGAAATTGAAAATATCACCAAAGGCTTTATGGAGTTGTAAAAATAGACCTGTGGCCCCAAAAAAAATAAAAACTATAGACAACAGCATGACAGGAATATTGGTCTCCAGATCACCCAAAGAGTGAAAAATATTATAAATAATATTTGACGCCCCTGTTCCAAAATAAGTTGTAACAGCTTCAACCAACCAGCCCTCAGTTACAGTGGACCCCACCATTAAACTACCTAGGGCCACAAACATCATCACCAAGGGGGCCAAGGAAAACATAAAGTAATAAGCTAGGGTGGCAGAATGTAAAGATACTCGATCTTTTTTTTGACTAGCATTAATTTGTTTCCAATAAATAAAATATTTATTTAAGACAGATAGCATATATAAGATTATAAACATAAACACCACTTAGGTATACCTAAGTGGTGTTTATAAATATTTATTAAAACTAAATATTATTTCTTCTTGCCTGCTAAAACTTTAGCATCAGCTTGAATATGTTTCCAATATTTCATCAAATCTTTTTTCAACATATCAATATCTTGTTCTCCCACATCTTTCAACTTTGCATATTTAGTAGTAATTTTTGCAACAGCTTCTTCATATTTATCCTTAGACACATCTTTCATTTTTTCAATCTCTGACAACATATCCCCTCGAGCTTTAATCATCCAAGACTTAACTTGCTTACGATTATTTTTACCTTCAGGCCCATAAAGAAGATACCCACCAGCAATAGCTGCAATCACCCCAGCCCCCGCCATTAAACCTGCACCAAACATTGATTTTTTTTCTGTTTTTTTTGCCATAATTTTATTTAATATTAAATTTTTTATAATATCTTTTATTTTTTATTACGCTTACCACCACTTCCAGACTGCTTCACAAAAAAGTTTATAGCTTTTTTAATAGTCAGAGCGCCAACCAATATCTTAAACTGTCTCTTTGTTGCCTCAACACTATCTTTAATATCATCTCTCGCCTCCTCTATATCTAAGACAATTTTTTGAGCCTCGGAGTGAGCAATATCTGAAATTTTGTTTAAGGTCTTTATAAACCTTATAAGATATAACAAAATCACCACTACAAGTAAAAGTATTAGCACTTCAGCTATACCTGTAATAAGTAGAAAAATTGGTGAATAAACTACATCTTCCATAAGATTTATATTTGTTGAGCACTAGCTACTATGCGAACATTTACAGTCACTGAATCACTAATTACATTATCACCTAGATCATCAATAAAAGTACCTGAGCCGTATTTTAAGTTCCATTTAGTCCTATCGAAAGTAACATCTCCGTCTAGAACAATATCTGATGACTCATTTATAGAGATTTTAGCTGGAAAAGAAATTTCATTTGTAGAATCTTTAATAGTTAAATCTCCAGTCACCATGTAATCAGCACCATTTTGAACAACACTCTTAATTACTATTTTTGAAGTTGGGTACTTGGCAACATCAAAAAAATCAGCCGATTTCAAATGAGTAGCTAACTTATCTATAGTCACCTCAGTATTAGATGTTTCAGTCCCTACTAAACTTCCCATATCGAAAACAACTTCTCCACCCGTAATACTGCTACTAGCCACAGAAAAATTACCCTCTTTAACTTTTAAAGTGCCGACATCTTTGTAATTTGCGATCAATTCTTTAGACCCAGTCCAAATTAAATTACTTTCAGAAACATTAACTTGATATTCACCGTCATTTAAAACAACCGGCATACTCTCTGTTGTAGTTGCAGTTTCCTGATCGACATCATTCCCGTCACTGTTTTTGACACCAATAAACACCAAAGCCCCTACAATCAACACCACAATAATCGAAAGAATTATTTTCATATCTGTTCTTAAATTTTATTAATACACTTGGGGAAAACCAAATATACACCTCATAATAGCTTTAGTATACTATTAGTAAATAAATAATACAAAGGTCGGTTATATTTTATAAATTTACCTATTTTGTAATGAACACAAAAAATAGTGTTAGTAAAGTTGCCTGGTTGCTAGTAATAATAGGCGCTTTGAACTGGGGCCTAGAAGGTTTGGGCAACCTAGTTATGCGAGAACTTAACTTAGTCTACATCCTAGTGGGACGATGGCCAATGTTAGAAACTTTGGTCTATGTCCTAGTAGGCTTGTCTGCTTTATATATAATAATCAAAGGCAAAAAAGGCTGTACTTGTGGGTCTTGCATGTAATCTGATACCACACTCAAAAAAATAAAGACTAAATCGCATTCGATTTAGTCTTTATTTTTTTGAGTTAATTTTACTCTCTATTTTTCAAAACGATTATATAACATTGGAACTAAAAATAGAGTGAGAACTGTGGAGAATGATAAACCAAAAACAATTGAGTAAGCGAGTGGTCCCCAAGTTTCACTAGAAATAGCAAGGGGTAACATTCCCAAAACAGTGGTAATAGTTGTTAAGAAAATAGGTTGTAATCTAGATTGAGCCGATTCTTTAATAGCATCTATCTTAGATAGCCCTTTATCTCTATCACTATTAATCCTATCAATTAAAATGATAGCATTATTAACAACTATCCCCGCTAACGCCACCACTCCAATAAAACCTGGAAAGGATAGTGGTTGTCTAACTACAAATAATCCAACCAGCACTCCAATCAAAGACAGTGGGATAGAAGTCATCACGTAAATAGGTTGTTTAAAAGATCGAAACTGCCAAACCAGTAAAGCAAAGATTGAAAACATCCCCAAAATCATCGCCTTCCCCATATCAGCAAAAGATTCATTTATATCTTCTTGTTCACCCCCAAAATCAACCACAATATCTTCGGCCACAGATACTTTATTTCTAGCCTCATTAAATTCAGCAATAATACCCTGAGCAGTAAATCCTTCAGCTACATCAGATAAAATTTTTATTTGTCTCTTGCCATCTTCATGTTCAATAACTGATCGACTATTAGTTAATTCCACTGAAGTAAACATGGATATTGGCACTGACCCACTAGGAGTTGCGACCGTTAAACCCTTAATAGTATCGAGGGTCACAGATGGAGCTAAACCTAAACTATCTTTATTTGTATCTATTTGATATTTAACAATAACATCAATATCAGTTTGACCTTCTTTAATAACCGTTGCTGTCGTACCAGTAATAGCGCTTCTCAGTAGCCCCGCAACTATTGTAGGGTCAACATTATAAATTTTAGCCTTGACCCTATCAACACTTAAAACAAATTCCCCATTAGATTCTGGGCTAGATAATCTAATATTTTGAGTACCAGGAATAGTTCCCAATATTTGTTGGTAATTACCAGCTAATTTTTCTATATCATCTATCGATTCTCCGGAAATATTAATTTGGACCGGTGAACCCTGAGGTGGACCATCTTCTAAACCTCGCACCACCAATTCACCCCTAAACAATCCGGCCAACTTCTTATCATATTCATCAATCAAATTTAAGCTTTGGTCTTTAGAGTCCGGGTTAATCTTTATTATAAAATTAGCAGTATGAGGAGTTGTGGCTCCACCACCAATTTTCATCACAAAAGTATCTATTCTCTCATCTTGGACAAGAATACTCTCAAGCGTTTTAGCTGACTCATTAGTTTCATCAAGGGTTGTCCCTATAGGATTAGTAATATCAATGTAAAAAGTATCATAATTACTAGCTGGAAACATATTCACCGACACTAAGCCAATTATAGGTAAAGATATGGATAAGATAAAAGCTACCACTAAACCAATATAAATATTTTTTTGTTTTATTTTATCAGATAATACATCACTTAAAATATTAAGATATTTATTCTTAACCACCTTACTGTAGGTATCCATTTTCTTGGCGATACCAACATGACTAAAATATTCTGTATTATGTTTAGATTTTAAAAACCGAGCCCCTAAGGTAGTTAATATTCCTAATGAGACAAACAGGGAAGAGAATAATACTATCGTTATAGTAACCGGAATACTCTTTATAAATTTGCCAATAATACCCGAAGTTAACATCATCGGTAAAAACACTAATACCGTCGTTAGTGTTCCAGAAATAAGTGGTAATGCAAATTCCTGAGTAGTATTGTGAGCTGCCTCTTCTGGTGTTTGGCCGGCTCCTAAATTCTGATACAAACTTTCCACCACAACAATCGAAGCATCTACTAAAATTCCGAGAGCTAATATTAGAGAAAACAGAGTCAAGAAGTTTATCGTATAATCTAAATAACTTAAACAGATAAAAGTAATAAAGAATGTTAGTGGCACCACTAAACTAGCCAGTAATGCTTCTCTCCATCCTAAAAATAGAACCAGTAATAAGAAAACTAATATTACGGTTTGCAGCCCACTAAAAATTAGATTGTATAAATCAACCTTAATCATATCAGCCCAATTTTCTATATAGGCTAAATCCAAATCAGAAGGAATAGACGTGCCTATCAACTCTTCCACTAAAGTTTGAACTTGGTCAACAATACCGATAATATCTCCGCCAGTACTTTTATAAACATATAAAGTCACCGCTGGCTCACTCTTATCACCGGCTACTGATAATCTAGATAAGCTACCGTTATTACTATAAAATTCTTCTACTAAACCTAAGTCTTGTAAAACTACCGGGGTATTATTAATAGATACTACCGGTACTTGTCTTAAATCCTCTATAGTTTTTAATTCCCCTGATAGACGTAAAGAAAATACTTCATCCCCTGTTTCGATAGATCCAATAGGCAAGCTACTGTTAGCCGCCCTAATAGCTCCGACCACCTGACCGATAGATAAATTATATTGATCTAATTTATTCTTATTGATCTCCACTTTCATTTCTTTAGCGGGAGCCCCTACTATATCCACCCTGGAAACAAAAGGTATTTTTTCTACATCAGTTTCAATAATTTCAGCGTAATCTCGTAATTCTTTAGAATTATAATCACCACTCATAGTCATAACCAAAATAGCTTGGTCAGTGAATCTAATTTTCTCAATTATTGGCAACTCAGCATCACTTGGTAAGTCATTAGCAATATTAGCTAATTTATCTCGCAGTTTGCTCACTTGTTCATCTCCATCTGTATTAATATCAAACTGTACTACCACGACCGAAATACCTTCCCTTGAAGTAGAAGTAAAAGTATCAAGGTCTTCCATATTAAGAAGTTTTTGCTCAATAGGGTCTGTAACCAAAGTTTCCACATCGCGACTATTGGCACCAGGTAAAATAGTAGTCACCATGGCTATTGGCACATCAATTTCCGGACTAGATTCTTTCGGCATTTGCCAAATAGAAATCACTCCAAAAATCACCACCAAAATCACTATGATGTAAGTCACTCGATAATGTTTCAAGAAAAAATCCCAAAAATTATTTTGATTCATATTTTTATATTATTCTACAGACACCAAGTCACCAGAATTTAAACCTCTAACCGAAGCAATAATTTTATCTCCACTTTTAATTCCAGATAATATTTCTACTTGATCACCTTTAATTTCACCTACCGTGACTACTTTAGCTACAATTTTACTACCAGCATCAACAGTAAACACCACTGCTTGATTGGGATCCAATTTCACAGCCCGCAAAGGCAAGAATAAAGACTGGTTTGTATTATTTTCGCTGGTAATTTCTACAGGATCAGCCACTTCTACTTGCACTTTAACAAATTCACCAATAACTAATTTACTAATATTTTCATCAGTAACTTCAATCAAAATTTCTACTTTTTGAGTCACCGGATCAATACCAGAAGCCACTCGAGATATTACACCTTCATATTTTTCAGCCACGAGCACCTTTCCGCCAATCTTTACATTTTCTACATCATTACTCGCTATATAAGATTTGATTTGAATATTACCCTTATTAGCTACCAAGGCTATTAACTGCCCAGGGCTAACATACTCACCCAATTTTACTGGCAAAGTTACAACAGATCCTGACACTGGTGATCGTAAAATTGTTTTACTAGCTCCGGCTTCAGCTTGAGCAACCGCGGCCTTTGCCTGAGCCACTACTGCTTCTTGTGCTTTTAAATTACTATTTGATTGAGACAAAGTAAGAGATCTAGAACTTTTAGCCGATTCATAGGTATTTAATCTAGTCGCATAAGTCGCACTTCTTTTATTAGGTATTGATACAATCCAAGCTTCATTACCACTAAAATCTTCCGGCCACTCTATATACAAACCCCTAGTACCTAAAGGCACAGAAGATTCCGTCTTTACAGTTCCACTGCCTGATTCTAGACCAGACACTCTAAAGGAGTATCCAGAATTGGCCCCAGAAGCATACATATCAATCACATAATCACCTTCTATATTACTATTGTAACTACCAGATATGGTAGGGGCTTCACCCGAACCATAAGCTGATTTTGGTACAGCTTGTAGATCATCACTTAAAAGGGATCTATAAGCATTAGCAACTGTAATATTTTGCTGTTTAACTAATTCTTCATAAGAAGAAGTTGCCCCGCCACCAACACTTTGTCGCAAATCATCTAAACGAGATAATTCTCTTTGCAAATTAGCCCGAGCTCCAGCGACACTAGCCGCCAAATCAGCATTACGTAAAGTCACTAACACTTGTCCTGCCGACACCACGTCACCGATTCCAACATTAATACTAGCCACAGGAGCCGAATATTCAGCTTTGATTTCTGCCTGGTTAACAGATTGCACTTCTCCTGTAGTTTCAATTTTTCCAGCCAAACCAATAACGTCACCTACAGTTATTAGGCTAACTTTCTGGCCTCCAATATCAGAATCTAAATCTGTAGATTTGGAAGCAAATATATAATAAATAGCACCCAACCCAATCATAATTAAAAGACCTAAAATTATGGCAGATTTATGGTTATTTTTACTCCAATTTAAAATTTTTCTTAAATGATAGATGATTTTTTTCATATACTGTATAAAATATTCAACACTAAAAATACACCCAATTATATCACATTTGTGTGATAATTGCAATAGCTAGGCTAAAATTGGGTTTAAGCGCTGCGACGAGCTTTACTTCGAGCCGCTTCGTTGAGATATTTTTTTCGAAGCCTAACACTCTTAGGAGTTACCTCTAAATACTCATCATCTGACATCACTTCGAGCCCTCTTTCGATATCAATTGGAATAGGTGGCGTTAAATATGACTTATCATCTGTACCAGAGGCTCTCATATTGGTTAATTGCTTACCTTTAGTTGGATTCACCAACATTTCTTCTCCTTTAGAGGTATTGCCGATAACCATACCCTCATAAACTTCAATTCCAGCGTCTATATATAGAGTTCCTCTAGTTTGAAGATTAGCTAAAGCAAAAGCTAGGGCTTTACCGGAAGCCATTGAGGTCATAGAGCCGACTGCTCTTTTTTCTATTTCCCCAGCATAAGGTTTAAAGCCGATTACTCGACTAGCAAAAATACCTTCACCTTTAGTATCGACAATAAATTGACCACGATAACCCAATAGACCTCGAGTTGGCCCCTCTAAAGTCATACGCACAATATTGCCATCTGGTTTCATATTAGTCATATGAACCCCTCTCTTAGCTAATTTTTCTATAACTTGACCTTGAGCAGTACTTGGAATTTCTATTGTTACCTCTTCGAAAGGTTCGCTTTTTACCCCATTAATATCTTTTATAATAACCTGAGGTTGAGAGACAGACATTTCATAACCTTCACGCCGCATGTTTTCTAGAAGTACAGCAATATGAAGTTCTCCTCGTCCACTAACTTTCATATTGTCGCTTTCAAAATCAACTTTTAGACCCACGTTAATTTCTAATTCTTTAACAAGACGCTCTCTAATCTGACGACTAGTAACAAATTTACCCTCTCGTCCACCAAAAGGAGAATCATTCACTAGAAAATCCAAAGAAATTGTAGGCTCATCTACAGCAATCACCGGTAAAGTGTCAGTTGTTTCATCGTCTACTATAGTGTCTCCAATATAAACATCTGGTAGTCCAGCCACCATAGCAATATCACCCGCTTCCACTTGTTCTACTTCTTTTCGTGAAGTGCCCTCAAAAGTAAAAAGTTTAGTCACTTTTGAAACTTCAGTTTGACCGGAAGGTTTTTTGATAAATACTTTACCACCCACTTTAATTACACCCTCATAAACTCGCACAATAGCTAGTCGGCCCAAAAAGTTATCATAACCTAAATTAAAAGGTTGAGCTTTTAACGGCAAGTCAGAATTTTTAGGTGATGGTGGTACATTTTCTAAAACTATATCAAGTAAAGGTTCTAGATTTTTACGCTCGTCTTCTAAATTTTTCATCGCTACACCATCTTTTCCAATAGCATAAACAGTCACAAAATTTAATTGTTCATCAGTAGCCCCTAAATCCATAAATAATTCTAAAATTTCTTCATGCACCCTTTCCGGATTAGCAGCTGGTTTATCAATTTTATTTAAAACCACAATCGGTTTATGGCCAATCTCTAAAGATTTCTTGAGCACGAAACGAGTTTGAGGCATCGGACCTTCTTGCGCGTCCACAACCAAAAGCACAGAGTCAATTGATCGTAGAACTCGCTCCACCTCTGATCCAAAGTCCGCGTGACCTGGAGTATCTACAATATTGATTTTAGTATCTTTATAATTAACTGAAGTATTTTTAGCGTAAATAGTAATACCGCGCTCTTGTTCAATCGCATTAGAGTCCATACTCACTCCCTCTTCTGTCATTCCAGTTTGACGCATCAAAGCATCAGTCAGAGTTGTCTTACCGTGGTCCACGTGAGCAATAATTGCAATATTTCTAATTTCCATTGATCTTTAAATTTAAATAAGAAAATGGCCTTAAATGGCCACTAACTTGATAATCATACAACATAAAATATGTAATTGCAAACTTATATATTAAAAGAGAAAAATGTTACAATGGTGGTCATGAGAATTGTCATCATCGGTGGTGGTTTTGGCGGAGTTTACACCGCAGGCCACTTGAACCGCTTACTAAAAAATCATCAGGAAATAGAAATAATATTAATTAATAAAACTAATTATTTTCTCTTTACTCCCCTTTTGCATGAAGTCGCCACAGGCAGTTTATCTCCCGCCAGCATCGCAGAACCCTTGCGAGAAATTTTTCGTAAAACTAAAGTTAAGTTTTACCAAGGAGAAGCCACTAAAATCGACGAAGAGAGCCAAACTGTTTATATAGATAACTGTTCATTAACTTATGATTATTTAGTCCTGGCAACCGGCACAGAAACTCACTTAAGGCACATAGACCATAAAGAAATATTTGAATTAAAAAATCTAAAAGATGCTATCAATTTAAGGAATCAAATTATAGATGTTATAGAAAATGCTAATCACGAAAAAAATCTCCACACCAAAGACAGTCTAACTAATTTTGTAATCGTGGGAGCAGGGGCAACTGGCGTAGAACTTAGCGCTGAATTATCTGACTTTATTTACGGCACTATTATTAAAAAATATTATCCGGACAATTGTACTGCTAATGATATTAAAATTTACCTTCTCCACAGTGATAATACTATTTTGTCTTATTTAAATTATAAAATACAAAAATACGCCGCTAAGATTTTAAAGAAAAAAAATATTGTCGTCAGAACAAATACTAAAGTTGAAAGTATTTATAATAAAGTTATCACATTAGATAATGGAGAGACTATTGAAGCTCATACTACTATTTGGACCGCTGGAGTCATCCCAAACCACCTTTACACTCATGAGGAAAAAATAAAGAGAATTGCGGTCAATGATTTTTTGCAAACAGAAAAATACCCAAACATCTTTGTGGTTGGAGATATCGCAAAGCAAGAAAGTCCAGCCCCCATGCTCGCCCAAGTTGCGACCCAAGAAGCTAAAACAGTCGCTAATAATATTTTAGCTTTAATAAAAAATAAAAAACTAAAACCTTTTAAATTTAAATCCCAAGGTACACTCCTATCTTTAGGATCCTGGAGAGCAACTGGAGAAATTTTTGGTATTAATATTCATGGTCGCTTTACATGGTGGCTATGGCGTACTGTTTATTTATTTAAATTTTTATCTTGGCGCAAACGTTTTCGTATTATGTTGGAATGGACCATTAATCTCTTTTTCCCAAGAGATATTACTAAGGCCTAAAAATAACTTAAATATCAAATCCTTATATTTTATTTGACAAATATCTTAGCTTATTATACTATCAGGAAACGCTTTTGATACTCGTGTAGGGCTCTCAAGCTATAAACGCTTGTTATATACAGGTCAACGTTTAATTTTATTACCTGCACAGCCCTGAAACGTTAATTCGTTTCTTTAACACATTAATATATGTATACAAATAATAACTCCCGATATTCTCGGGGTGGTTCTAATTCTGGTTCTGGTCAAAGTCGATCAGGATCTGGTTTTCGTCGTTTTTCCAATAATCCTCAAAGCCGTGGAGATAGTGGTTCTTCCCGCCGTCGTGGTGGCCGAAAAATGCCAACTTTCAACCCGGCTCAATTCATAAACAAAAACCCAGTTGAAACAATTTCTGAAATTTATACACCTACTAATACTTTTAGTAGTTTTGGTCTAAATGATCGTTTAGTTCAGACTTTAAAAATGTTGGGTATAATCACCCCGTCACCCATTCAAGATCAAATAATTCCTGAAATTTTACAAGGACGCGATGTAATAGGTATTGCTGAAACTGGTACTGGTAAGACAGCTGCTTTTCTTTTACCTCTAATTGAAAAAACTCTCCAAGAACCAAAACGTCAAACTTTAATTTTAACTCCAACTAGAGAACTAGCGATTCAAATCGAAAATGAATTACGAACACTATCTAGAGATTTAAGAATGTTTTCGACAACTTGTGTTGGAGGCACAAGTATTCAACCTCAAATCAGATCTTTAGGCCGACTAAATCATTTTATTATTGGTACTCCAGGCCGAGTACTTGATCTAATTAATCGAGGTTACTTAGAGTCTCGTTATGTCACTACTGTCGTTTTAGATGAAGCTGACCGTATGCTGGATATGGGCTTTATCAATGATATTAGATCTATTCTAGACACCACACCAAAAGAACGTGAGACTCTATTTTTCTCTGCCACCACTTCAAAAGAAGCTACAAAATTAGTTAATGATTTTCTAAAAAATCCAATTACTATTTCTGTAAAGAAAAAAGATGTTACTAATAGCATTGAACAAGATGTTGTGACCCACAAAGATGACGATAAATTTGATATTCTTTTAAACCTATTAAAAGATTTAGATTTGAAAAGAGTTATTATTTTTGGCGCCATGAAGCACAGTGTAGAAACCCTGGCTCAACAGTTGTCTGCTAATAATGTAAAATCAACA
>JAUPUJ010000009.1 GCA_030917625.1 Patescibacteria group bacterium | reverse complement strand
ACTCTATCAAATAGTACGGGTCTACAGGAATACAATGACCCCCAATACCACAACTAGGATAATGGGCCATGAAAGCAAATGGTTTAGTTGCTGCTCCATCAATAACATTAACAACATCTATATCCATCTTAGCAAAAGATCGCGCTAACTCGTTTACGAAAGCTATATTTATATTACGGAAAGAATTTTCTACAATTTTAACAGCCTCAGCCTCCTTAAGAGAACCCATAGGTTTTATAGAAGCATCAACAATATTTGTATAAAAAGTAACAGCACGATTTAAGCTTTCAGAATCAAAACCACCAACGACCCTCGGTATGTTTGAAACATTCCATTTCTTATCACCAGGATTAATTCTCTCTGGGCAATGAGCTAGAGATAAATCTTTACCAACTTTTAAATTGGAAACACGCTCCAGAATTGGTATAACGACTTCTTCACACACCCCAGGATTTACAGTGGACTCTAAAATAACCAATTGTCCCTTTTTAAGGTGAGGACCAATACTTTCACAAGCAGACTCTATAGGAGTATAGTCTGGCATCTTATTATCATCTACAGGAGTAGGGACACAAATAATAACAATGTCTGTTTCTCTTATTGATTCAAAGCTGTTTGATACATTAAGGCTAGTCTGTTCAATTTCTTTTTGTAATTCATCATCTTGAAAGGGAGACTTCTTCTGTTTTATAAGATCAATCTTTTCAATGTTTAAATCCACCCCAACAACCTTATAACCTTTCCGAGAAGCCAACAGAGCTAGGGGTAAACCGACGTATCCGAGGCCTAAAACAGTAACTTTATTGTCTTTTTCTATAACCATACCAGAAAATTGCATAAATTATTGATAAACAACCCCCTTAGAGGATTTAATCTATTATTATATCACTGATTCTTCTATACGATAGCTGTTATTCCCACTACTTATCAGTTGTTCTATAGTTCATTGGGTAAAATAATTAACGAAAAATAATAACTTAATGTTGGTAAATAACATTATAATTGGGTATTTATGTTAAAATTAAAGCTATTAAAGACTCGATTCCAACTTGTGACCATACTTTCTATAGTGTTCCATTCTAGATATGGTGAGTTCACAATAAACAATTACTCGACTCACATTAAAAAATTTGGTACATTTTGGAGGTTAGGGAAATGCGCGATTAGCTCAGTGGTAGAGCGCTTCATTGACATTGAAGAGGTCGGAAGTCCAATTCTTCCATCGCGCACCACAAAACTTTAGAGTAGTTGTGTTAGAGGTCGTGGCATTTTACCTACATTGACATTTTGTTAATTTCTGTGTATAAATATACACAGAAATCACTTTTGGGATAAATGGTTATAGAACAAAACGGAAGGGTGATCACATGTTGTCATATTTTTTACTGGGGGCTTTTGTGGTGGTGGTTTTGTATGTCACCGCAATGGTTTGGCTGTATTTGGCCACGAGTGAATATTTGAAGAAGTGTCGTATGGAGAGGGTAAGAGTGTATGATCCTGAGCCATTGATACAGAACTTCTTATTCTCTTATATCTCATCTTCTGTATTGTCGTTGTTGTGGTTGTTCTTGATTAAGTGGTTTTCAGCTACTGTATACACTGTAGACAGTATTGTAAGTTTCTTGATCTACTTCTTTCTGTCAACATTTGTGGTCATGATGACCTATTACATTTTTCTGATTAAGTGGCTGGACAAGAAGAAGGGGTAAGCAAAAGAGACCCAAAACCAAACCCCCGTGGCGCGCAAGCGACACGGGGTTTATTTATTTTAGATGGAGGTAATTATAAATATCTTCAATAGCTTTAACGGCATCACCAGTAGCGATATTGTTTTGATGATAGAGTGCGTCGGTGCAATCACCGGCCGCCCAGATACCAGCTTGGCTGGTTTTTTGAGTTTTGTGATCGACGACAATTGCACCATAGTCATTGGTGTCTACCAAAGGTTTCAAAAATTCAGTATTAGGGATAAAACCAATTTCGACAAAAATGCCATCGGTTGATAGGGTAACCTCTTCCCTACTGTCATTATTTTTATATTTAATACCAGTAACAAATTTGTCACCTAAAACAGCAGTTGGAGTGGCATTTAAAATAGCTGTAATTTTAGGATGAGTTAAAACTTTTTCGGTAGTTATTTTATCAGCTTTAAAATTGGCGCCGCGGTGTAAAATAGTCACACTTTTAGTATAAGCGAGGAGTTGAGCGGCGGATTCAAAACCAGCATTGCCACCACCGATTACAACAACGTCTTTATCGGTAAAAAATGGACCATCACAGGAAGCACAGTAAGTTAGGCCTTTCTGATCGAATTCTACCGCTCCTGGGACATCTAATTTACGACGATTAGAGCCAGCCACATTAAGAATAGTCTTGGTATCAAAAGATTCGCCGTTACCGACGGTGACCATAAAACCAGCATCTGTTTGATTAATAGTTTGAACTTTGCCACTGTTACCAGTTTTAATAACAAAAGTCTCAGATTCATATTGTCTAACATGAGCCTCTAACTTTTTAGCTAGATCATTGCCGGAGATAGATTGGTCCCCGATCCAGTTGTGAATATCGGGCGAGACTTGAGACTGACCACCAAAATCGACAGTCAGGAGGAGGGTATGAATTTTTTTACGAGCGGCATAAACCCCAGCTGCAACTCCAGCTGGTCCCCCGCCAATAATAATTAAATCATAAGTCATAGTGGTAGTATTATATATTATCGACTAAGAAAACCAAAATACCCCGCAGGCTTTGCCTGCGGGGTATTTTATCTTTATTTTTTATCTTTATTATCTCGACCGCGTCTGAGGAAAGCTGGGATAGATGACCAATCATCATCGTCATCATCGTCAGTTGAAGGCACATTAAAATTATCTACTGGCTCGCGGGAGACACGATTGCCAAAAGGGGAACCATTTCGAGATGGTGGGGTAATTTCGTTAACTGATTTGTTTTCTTTGACTTCTTTGACAGGAGCAGGAGGCTCTACGGCTGGGTCTGAACCAAAATTAAATAAGCCACTGGTTTTCTTTTTTTGTTCTGGAAAACCACAAGCAATTACAGTCACCTTGATTTCATTTTTCTTGAGCTTGTCATCATGAATCGCGCCGAAGATAACTTTAGCATCAGTATCAATTGATTCGGTAATAACTTTAGCGGCTTCCTGAATTTCAAACATCGTCATGTCAGGACCACCAGCTATAGTAAAGAGCACTCCTTTAGCGCCTTCTACAGACAAATCCAAGAGAGGAGAATTAATAGCATTGCGAGCGGCTTCAACTGCTCGGTTTTCTCCAGAAGCGTTGCCTATACCCATAAGAGCTGAGCCAGCATTTTGCATAATGGCTCTAATGTCAGCAAAGTCGACATTGATGATACCAGGGATGGTAATAATATTAGAAATACCTTCCACGGCTTGGCGCAAGATTTCATCACACATCGAAAAAGCCGATTCAGCAGTAGTATCTTTAGAAATCAAACCAAGTAATCGATCGTTAGGTATAACAATGACGGCATCAACTTCTTTTTGTAGTTCAGCCAAACCTTTGTCAGCTAAATGCATTCTTTGTTTACCTTCAAAAATAAATGGTTTAGTGACCACGGCAATTGTTAAGGCTCCTTGTTCTTTCGCGACGCGGGCAATAACAGGAGTGGCACCAGTACCGGTACCACCACCAAGACCACCAGAGACGAAAACCATATCAGCGCCTTTCATTACATTTTGAATGTCTTCTAGACTTTCTTCAGCCGCCTTGCGACCAATTTCTGGATCCATTCCAGTTCCTAGTCCTCGAGTTAAGTTTTTTCCGATATGAACTTTTTTGTTAGCAGGTGAGTGGTGTAAATGTTGAGCGTCAGTGTTCATGGTGATGAACTCAACGCCGCGCACTTTTGCTCTAACCATATGATTAACAGCGTTAGTACCGGAACCACCAATTCCGATGACTTTAATACGGGCGAAAGCTTCTATTTCTGGTTGAATTTTAGGCATAATATGATTGGGAATAATGGCAACTTTGGAATTTATAGTATCAAACGAGAGAGAAAAAGCAAATCATAGCTAAAACTAGCTAAAGTAGAAAATGTTTAATTTTTTAGGATTTTAAGGTAATAGTTCTTTAAGCCATTTCCATATCTGAGCCAAAACTCTTCTAATGATTGTAATATTAATAAGTTTAGGTTCAGAAGATTCATTATCTTTGGTTTTTAGGCATAAGCCATAAGCTACAGACCACGAAGAATCTTTTATTTGATTACGGGAATTATTGGCGACGGTTGGTATAGATATTCTGGCTGGTAGTTTAAAAAAATGTTTGGCCCGCTCCTCTATCTCAGCAATGCCGGAGCCACCACCGGTAATAATAATACCAGCTGGCAGTAGACCGGAACGCCCCAAACGTTTTAAATGATTTTCAATAAATTCAAAAATATCAGATAGTCTAGCTTCTATAATTTGATCCAATTTTTTTTGCGGAGTATTGTTGTCGACTTCGCCTGTTTTTATTTTTTCAGCTTCTTCGAGAGGGATTTGAAAACCAAGGGCAATATCGTTTGTGATGTCGGTGGAACCAATAGGAAACACTCGCAGGGAAATCGGTAAGCCTTCTTCAAAAACAGCTATAGAAGTAGTTTGAGAGCCGATGTTTGCAATCACACAACCAGCTGTTTTTTGCAGTCTAGTAGTAATAGCCTCTGAAGCGGCCAGGGGAGCTGCTATTATGTCATCAATATGTGCTCCTGCTGCTTCTACGGCCGCCAATAAGTCTTTTAGATGTGGGGTTGAGTAAGTGATAAAAAGCACCTGGGCTTCTAATTTTGAGCCTTTTAGACCAATTGGGCGGCCAATTATTTTTTTACCATCTAATCTATAAGCGATCGGAAATTTTTGGATAACAGTTTTATTAGTGATATCTAAATTACTTTCACTAGCACTAATAGCCCGGTTAATATCATTAGAAGTAATTTCATTGTCAGCTTTAGACACCACTATTCCACCTTCAATTAATTTTGATTCTAAGGTTGAGCCACCAATCGCTAGCACTACATGCTTAACTCTAGTACCTATAATGCGTTCAGTTTCAACTAAAGCTTCGCGAATACTGCTAACAGCTTCTTCAAATTGAATAATATAACCGCGTCTGAGTCCGCGGGAATTTTTTTTAACCAAAGATAAAACCTGAGGAATACTATTCCCAGGTTTATACTCGCACGCTACTACTCGGATGGAAGCTGTGCCAATATCAAGGCCGATGACGATGTTTCTGGTCATGAAGATTAAGAGAGGCTAATATTTGCCTTTCTTGCTTCTCCATTGTACTACCATGCGAGTGACCTTTCAAATGAAGTAACCCGTGGATAAAAAGATAAGCGACATGTTCGAGGTAATTCATGTCATATTTTTTATGGTCACGAGCACAACGAGCAAGGTTTAAAAAAATTTCACCATCGTTTTCTGTTAGGGGGAAAGATAAAACATTAGCGGCTGTAGTTTTGTGGCGCAGAGTTTTATTTAGTTGTCTAGCTTTCCAGTCTGACATGAAAACCAGACTGAGATTATATTTTTTACCCAGAACTTTATTTTTAAGTTCCAGAAAAGGAAGCACCGGCTTTGGCCGGTGCGTTAAGTTCCTATCGTTGATAGCTGAATTCTTGAATTCGTCCATATTTCTTCAATTTTTCCATACTAGCAGCTTTTTTAATTTTCTTAAGCTTGTCTTGCTTTTTCTTTAAAGGAGATTTTGTACGAACATTGTAGCGGTCGATCTTAACCTTTTTCACATGCCCCAAACTACGAGCGCGCTTAGAAAAGCGACGCATTACGCTGGCGTTTGATTCAGTTGGGTGTTTTTCGACTTCTACGATTGTTGTCATAACGAGTAGTAGGTTACCATAGTTTGTATTTTATGGCAATATTCCAGTTTTATTTATTTAATTTTCTTCAAATAATTAGCCAATTCATCTATTTTGACTGTTTCTTGGGATCTTGTATCCATATTGCGGACAATCACAGTTTTATCAATAGCTTCTTTCTGACCAAGGATAATTACATAAGGCACTTTCATTTTCTCGGCTTTGCTTAATTGACCGCCTAGAGAGTCCTTAGATAGGGAATGGGCTACTGGTATTTTGGCTTTACGTAAAGTTTCGGTTACGATAAAACTCATCAACTTAGCGTCAAATGATAGCTGAATAAAGAAAACTTTTGGTTTCTTAACAATTCTGGGGCAAGGGAAATTATAGTCAGGTAAATTAATTAAACGATTAACACCAATCGCAGCTCCAACGCCTGGCGTGTCTTTCTTGGCCGCTAACATTTTTCCTAGATAATCGTAGCGTCCACCACCAGCTATAGATAGAGGTTTCTCGTCAGTGCCTGTTTGTTCAGGAATCACTTCGAAAACAGTATGAGAATAATAATCTAATCCACGGACTAAAGTGGAGTCGATTATATAAGGTACACACATTTTATCTAAATATTCTAAAACTTCTTTGAAATGCTTTTTACTATCGGAAGATAGGTGACTGATAGTTTCTGGGGCCTCTTTTTTAATGGCTTCACATTTTTCATTTTTACAATCAAGTAATCGCAGGGGATTATTTTTTAAGCGTACTCGACAGTCAGCACAAATAGCCCGCGCGTGTTTGCGATAGTAAGTTACCAACTCTTTTTTATAACTAGTTTGAGATTCTTTATCGCCAATACTATTGATGGCGACAGTAAAATTTTTAATACCAACTTCACTAATGATCAGAGTGATTAAGTGAATAATCATAGCATCAGCTACACTTTTTTTAGTACCAATGATTTCTAAACCAAATTGATATAGTTGTCTGAGACGTCCTCGTTGAGGTTTTTCGTGTCTGAAGAAAGGGCCGTGGTAATAAAGCATGACAGGCTGAGGTTTAGAAGCGAGGCCGTGTTCAAAATAGGCTCGCATCACAGCGGCCGTGCCTTCAGGTCGGAGAGCTAATTTGTCACCACCTTTAGTTTTAATGGTGTACATTTCTTTTTCTACAATATCAGTTGCATCTCCTACGCCCCGAATAAAAAGACTCTCTTTTTCAAACATGGGAGTTTCAATCGGCACAAAGCCATAGTAAAGAGCCACTTCAGCGGCTTTTTCAAAGAAGCCTTGAAGATGTAGTAAATCATCACCTATAAAATCTTGAGTGCCTTTTGGCCGCTGTAATTCCTCTTTAATTTGAGGTGCTGATGAAATTTTAGTTTCAGGTTTTTTAGATAAATCAGGCATAAGGATGTATAAACAAGTTAATGATTAAATTATTTACTCGGCTGTTTCTATTTCTGGATAGCCAGGGAATAATGAAATTTTCGATAGGGGTAATAATCGAGCTATTACTCGGCCTTTGATAAAAGATTCTGGTAGTGGTCCCCACATTCGAGAGTCTAAACTCGAAGGCCGGTTGTCGCCCATGACGAAATATTCGTCAGCTTTTAAGGTGACTTCTAAATTATTATAGTTAAACTTTTTATCTAAATAATTTTCGGGTAAAGTCTGATTCTTACCATCGATACCAGTAATAATGACTTTGTCGTAAGAGAGTGCTACTTTTTCTCCTGGTAGACCGATGACTCTCTTTATAAAGAATTTTGAAGGGTCTTCAGGGTAGCGAAATACCACAATTTCCCCTCGTTCCGGAGTGTTAAAATGGTAAGATAGCTCGTCTATTACTAAGTATTCGCCATTTTTATAGGTGGGATCCATGGATTCGCCACTAACTATAAAAGGTTGAGCCACATAGGCTCTAACTGGGATAACTATGATTAAAGTAATAAACGCAAAACGAATAATGTCAAAAATCGTTTGTTTGGCTTCCTGCTCCATGAGAAAATATTATTAATAATGCTTATTTATCATACTATATCAGCGTTTTTGACGCAAGGCCTATTTTTATTGTATAATCAAAATATGTCCATTTTTAAACACATTAGTCAAATTTTTACCCAAAATAAGGAGGTGGAGAGCGTTAATCTAGGTTTTGATCCTGTGACTTATATTTTTGTTGGCTTAGGTAATCCAGGACCTAAATATAGTCATACCAGGCACAATATTGGCCGGATGGCCGTCTTGCAATTGGCTGAAAATTATCAAACAGAGTTGATTTTTGATAAAAAATTTCAAGCTCAAATTGGAAATCTTAAAATAGATAATAAATCGGTAGTTTTATTATTGCCAGAAAATTTTATGAATAATTCTGGGGTTAGTCTTAGATCATATTTAAATTTCTTTAAAGGGGATTACAAAATCGTTATTGTCCATGATGATTTAGATTTACCTTTAGGTAAAATTAAACTGGTTACGAGTACTGCAACTGGTGGTGGTCATAATGGTGTGAAGTCAATTTTAGAAAATGTGAAAGGGGAAAATATCATGAGATTAAAATTAGGAATCTCACCAGAAGGTTTGAATGATGATAATTTGAAGAATATGAGGGCTCATAGAACGGCCGATTTTGTGGTCGGCTCTTTTACTGATTCAGAAAAAGATTTAGTAGCCGAATCTGTGGCCAGCGGAGCGGAGATTTTGCAATCTGTGGTGACAAATAATAAATAGATCGGGTAAGAAAAAACCACCGCAGCCCTAGGGCTGCGGTGGTTTTTTCTATTATTTACTGTCCTTCTTATCTTTGTCTGTTTTATTTTTCTCAGCTTCCTCTAATTCTTTTCTTCTATCGCCTAGCATTAACGTCATTCGTTGATGTTTAGCTTCAAACAAATTGATAGTAAATTTATAAGTTTTACCAAGTTCCAATTTAGATCGTAAGTCTTGTTCGTCAGCAAAATCTGAAATATGAACCAAACCAGCCACACCTTCTTCGATAGAGACTAGGGCGCCGTGTTTGTTGTATTTAATTACTACTCCAGAAACGACTTCACCTTTTTTGAATTTAGCTTCCGCTTCATCCCAAGGGTTTGGTTTTAAGGCCTTAATAGATAAAGAGATTTTATCGTCTTTGATTTCTATGATTTTAGCTTTCACTTTATCACCAGTTTTGTAGAGTTCACGAGGATCTTCTACTAGAGACCAGTCTAATTCTGAAATGTGAACCAAGCCTTCTAAACCTTCTTCAACTTTAATAAAGACACCAAAGTCTACGGCCCCAGTAACTTCACCTTGAAGGACATCGCCGACAGAGAAACTATCAACCATAGCTTTTCGAGATTGATTGTCGAGAGTTTTTTCAGAGAAAATCAGCTTACCTTCTTTTGGTTCAGCGCCAATAATCATAACTTCGACATTAGTGCCGATCATTTTACCTAATTCTTCTATAATCTTATCTTTATCACCATCTGGTACTCGGGGATAGTTCTCTGGTTTTAATTGAGAAGCGGGCAAGAAGCCATCGATGCCTTCCCAAGAAATAATTAAACCACCTTTATTAGCATCTTTGACCGGTAGAGAGAATATTTTCTTCTGTTTCATGGCTTGCTCAACTGTGTCCCACAAAATAGCTTGTTTAGCTTCTTTTAGAGATAACTCGATATAACCATTTTCACCTTCAGCCTCAACCACTTTAGCGGTTACAATATCGCCAATATTGATCTTTTTGATCAGATCGCGAGCATTAAAGTACTCACGACCAAAAATCATACCTGTACCAAATGGTGGTAAATCAATAAAAAGAGCCAATTTGCCCTTGGCTATAACTTTACCGTCAACTAAAGATTCTACTTCTGGGCGATTGGGGGTAGTTTTTAAAATTTCCTCCATCACGCTCTTACTTACTGTCTTGTCTTCTGTTTGAATATTTTCTGACATTATTTTGGGGTTAATTCACTTTTTAAAGAGTGAAGCTTGGTTTGTTTACTGACGTGGCTCGGTTTGGCTCCTAGTAGTAAATTTAACCAAATTAATAATATATAACCTTGCACATTGTACATAATATTATTAAAAAATCAAGCACAATTTGGGTTAATTTCCAGAAAAGGCGCCTTTTATTTTTAGGCCTTTTATGCTAGTATGAAAGGATATGGTAATTACATATTCCGGATTAGCTTTCGTGCGTTTATCTTTTGGAAATTTGGTTATAGGAGTTAATCCTGTCGCCAAAACTCATAAGTTAAAAACCTCCCGTTTTGGGGCAGATATTGCCATGACTAGCTTAAATAATGAGGCTTTCAATGGTGTTGAAGAATTATCTTTTGGTAATAAAGAAGCTTTTGTCGTTTCTGGTCCTGGAGAATACGAATATTCAGAAGTTTTTATTAAAGGTTATCCGTCGGTTGGGCCACGGGAGACTATTAATACTATTTATAGCTTCATGCTCGAAGGGATGCATGTGGTGCATTTAGGGGCTTTAGCTGATAAGGACTTAGCGCCTAATATTTTGGAAGAAATCAGTGGGGCTGATATTTTATTTGCTCCAGCTGGCGCTGAGGATACTCTCGATGCTAAATCTTCAGCTAAACTCGCCGCTGCTTTAGAGCCTAAAATTATTGTTCCTTTATTATATGGAGAAAATACTAATTCTGATTTTCTGAAAGAATTCTTGAAAGAAGCTGGAGAAGCTAAAGAAGCTCCGCAAGATAAATTGTCTCTAAAAAAGAAAGATTTAGAAGATAGAATGGCTGATATTATGGTGTTAAATGTGAGTTAGTTTGGAGTATGAAGAATAAAATATCCAATTACATTGAAAAATTAATCGCTCGACCTGAAGAAGAAAGACGTCAGGTGGCTTTAATCGCCTCTATTGTTTTAACTGGTCTAGTGATTGCGGGTTGGATTACCAATATTATAGTTTTAAATAGTCTCTCTGGTGATCAAGACCTCGCAGTGACAGCAGTACCAGCGGCAGATCCTAACGCGCCTTTAACGGGTTGGAGGAAAGAATTAAGTCGAGTTACTGATGGCTTTTCTGTTGTGGGTAATTATGTAAAAGAAATATTTTAAGATTTTAAAGATTATATGCCTAAGAAAAATGACAATTCTAATAATGAGCCGGTAGCTTTTGATCCAAATTTGGGAGTAGTGGATGCTAATATCGTGAAGGAAATGCAAGAGTCATATCTTGACTATTCAATGTCGGTGATTGTTTCCAGGGCCCTGCCTGATGTTCGGGATGGTTTAAAGCCAGTACACAGAAGAATTTTATTTTCTATGCATGAATTAGGTTTGACTGCTTCATCACGCTTTAAAAAATCAGCCACTATTGTGGGAGATGTGCTTGGTAAGTACCACCCTCACGGTGACTCTTCGGTGTATGAGGCCATGGTTAAACTGGCTCAAGATTTTGCTATTAGATATCCACTAGTGTGGGGCCAGGGAAACTTTGGCTCTATTGATGGAGATAAGGCCGCGGCTCACCGGTACACCGAAGCTAAAATGACTAAATTAGCGGCTGAGCTCTTGCGTGATATTGAAAAAGAAACTGTTGACTATCAACCAAACTTTGATGGCGAACGTAAGGAACCAATTGTTTTACCATCTGTAGTGCCAAATCTTTTACTGAATGGAACTTTCGGTATTGCGGTTGGTATGGCGACTAAAATCCCTCCTCACAATTTAACTGAGGTCATGGAAGCCCTGATTCATTTTACAGATAATCCAAGTAGTACGAATGAAGATTTATTACAATTTGTAAAAGGTCCAGACTTTCCAACTGGGGGTATGGTTTTCAATCAAAAAGATATTCACCATGCTTGTAGTACAGGCCGAGGTGGGGTGGTAGTCCGAGGTGAAGCCGAAATTTTAGAGCAAAAAGCGGGGACTCATCAAATTGTTATTTCTTCTGTACCCTATCAGGTTAATAAATCTGAAATGATTATTAAGATGGCTGATTTGGTCCGTGATAAAAGAATTGAGGGTATTAGAGATATTCGCGACGAATCGGCTAAAGGTGATATTCGAGTGGTGGTGGACCTTAAATTAGGTGCTCAGCCCCAGAAAATTTTAAATTCCCTATACAAACATACTGATTTGGCTATTACTTTCCACTACAATATGTTGGCTCTAGTTGATGGAGTGCCGAAACTTCTATCTTTGCGATCAATTATTGAAGAATTCGTCACTTATCGAGGGCAAGTAGTGGTACGCCGGACTCAATTTGATTTAGATAAAGCTCTAGCTCGTGAACATATATTACTTGGTCTAAAAATTGCTTTGGATCATATCGATGAAGTAATTAAAACTATTCGAGCGTCCAAAGATACTGCGACCGCTCATAGTTCTTTGATGAAGAAATTTAAACTGTCCGACTTGCAGGCGACTGCTATCCTCGAAATGCGGTTGCAAAAACTGGCTGGTTTGGAACGTCAGAAAGTTGAAGATGAATTAAAAGAAAAACAAGCTCTGATTAAAGAATTGCGGGGAATTTTGGCTGATAAAAATAAAGTGATCAAGATTGTGCGCGATGAATTTGTGGATATTAAAGAGCGTTTTGGTGATGCTCGTAAAACTAAAGTGATCAAACATGGAGCCAAAGAAATTAGTGTTGAAGATTTGGTTGAGGAAAAAGAAAATGTCCTAGTTTTGACCTCTGGTGGTTATATCAAACGTACCGACCCTTCAGAATACCGATCGCAACGTCGTGGTGGCCAAGGGGTGATGGATTTAAATGTGAAAGAAGAAGACTTTGTGTCTATTTTCTTAACGGCGAATACTCACAGCGATCTTTTGTTCTTTACTGATAAGGGTAAAGTCTATCAATTGAAAATGTATGAATTACCAGAAGGACATAAAGCGACTCGAGGTAAGTCGGTGGTTAATTATCTGTCATTACTACCGGAAGAAAAAGTGACATCCGTTTTGTCTTTTGATAAAGGTATTGATCACTCTGAATTATCGATTCTGATGGTTACTAAATCTGGTACAGCTAAAAAAGTAAAAGCTGAGGACTTTAAAGATGTTCGTCGCAGTGGAATTATTTCGATTAAATTATCCGATAAGGACGAATTACTCTCAGTATTTCCAGTTCATAAGGGCGATACCGCGATGATTGCTACTCAAAATGGTCAGAGTATTAGATTTAAAGAATCTGATATTAGAGAAATGGGACGATCGGCGGGTGGGGTTCGAGGCTTTAAACTCGGTAAAGGTGATGTCGTCATTGGAGCTGATGTGGTGTCTAAAGACGGTGAAGCGGGAGAATTTCTAGTTATGAGTGCTAATGGTTATGGTAAAAAAACTTCACTTAAAGAATACAAGATTCAAAAACGTGGTGGCTCGGGTATTAAAACCGCTAAACTAACTTCTAAAACTGGTAAATTGATCGGGGCTCGGGTGTTGGGTAATGAAGTTGAAGAAATTGTTGCTATCTCTAAGCATGGTCAAGTCATTAGAACTAAGTTGGAGGAGATTCCAAACTTAGGTCGTCAAACTCAAGGGGTCCGAATTATGAAGATGAAAGCCGACGATGAAATTGCTTCGCTTACTTGTTTGTAAGCTCTAGTTGAAAAACTTTAAAAACCGCGCGCCTATAGGCGCGCGGTTTTTTCTTTTCCCAATTGTTTCCCAATTATATTAAGTGTAGTAAAATATAAACAATAATTTCTTAATATATTTTATGTTTGCTGAACCTAAAAAAAATCTGTCATATTTAAATTTATTGCCTGGCATGCAGGTGATCGACATGGGGGCGGGAACTGGTGGGTATGTTTTTGCGGCAGCGGATCTTGTGACTAAAGATGGTCGGGTTTATGTGGTGGATATCCAAAAAGATTTACTTGATAAAGTGGCCACCGAAGCTCGAAATTCTTTTCGACCAAATATTAATGTCTTGTGGGGCGATATCGAAGTAAAAAATGGGGTTAAGTTAAAAGATGGAGTCGCTGATGCCATTATTATTTCCAATGTTTTGTTTCAAGTTGATTCTCAGTATAGTTTAGCTCTGGAAGCCAAACGTTTATTAAAACCAAATGGGTCGGTGATGGTTATAGACTGGCAAGATTCTTTTGGTGGAGTTGGTCCGAGTAGTAGTCAGGTCGTGACCCAGAAACAAGCAGAAGAGATTTTTGCTCAGGCTGGTTTTGTGACTGTTAATACTTTTGATGCAGGCGACCACCATTATGGTATTATCTTTAAAACAACATCTTAATTTATGCAAGACGAATCCATTTTTAAATTAATAGTTATGGTGGGCTTAGGGTTTGCTATTGTCATAGCTGTTCTAATATTTTCTGGAATTTTACCGGGTTTTAGTAGTCGAGGTGGAGATGGAACTGGTGGTACGGTGACCATGTGGGGCGTAGTGCCGTCTATTATTATGAATGAAGTGGTAGCTAATTTTAATGACACTTACAAGGATCAATTTGTCTTACAATATGTGGCCAAAAATCCTAATACGATCGCTGATGAATTAGTAGAAACATTAGCTGTGGGCGGTGCTCCCGATTTAATATTAGCGCCTCACGATATAACTGTGAGTGAACGTAATAAATTTTATATTATTCCTTACGATAGTATTGACACCCGAACTTTTAGTGATACTTTTGCTGAAATTGGTGAGCTTTATAATACTTCTACCGGACTGTCTGCCCTTCCGATGACTGTTGACCCACTTGTGATGTATTACAATCGGGATTTATATTCTAATAATGGGGTGGCGAGTGTACCTAAAACTTGGACTACCTTTCTCTCTATTCACCAACGTCTCAATAAAAGAGATAGTCAGAATGTCATCACCGAAAGTGGTTTAGCTTTTGGAGAGGCTAGTAATGTCTTAAATTTTAAACCCATTTTAGAAATGCTTTTCTTGCAAGCAGGTAATCCCATAGTGTCTAAGACCGAGTCGGCTCTTTATCGCTCGGTACTCTCGGAGCGTTTGGGATTTAATACTGCGCCCGGGGCCGCAGCGCTTGATTTTTTTACAGCTTTTTCTAATCCGAATAAAGTGACTTATTCTTGGAATGAAACTTTAAATCAAGATCGTGAAATGTTTATTGCTGGTAAATTAGCCAATTACTTTGGTTATGCTTCTGAACTTAGTCAGATTAGAACTAAAAATCCTAACTTAAATCTCGATGTGGTAGTGGTGCCCCAGCGTGATGAGACGGCTCGTAAGACAACTAGTGGTCAAATGTTGGGCGTGTCGATTGTTAAAAATACCGACAACTTACCGACCGCTTTTATTGTGGCTTGGAATCTAGCCACTGGCCCCGAGGCCAAAGTCATAGCTGATAGTATGTCGGTACCACCAGCGAGGCGCAATCTCCTAGGGACACCAAATTCGGACAATCGTTTCGAAGCCGTTTTCTATGAGTCAGCTTTATATGCACGAACTTGGGCTGATCCAAATAAAATAGAAACTACCACTATTTTTTCTGAGATGGTCAATAATGTGAACCGTGGTTTAGACGATGCAATGGGTGCTCTTGGTGTGGCTGATCAAAAAATTAATCTTCTTTTTTCTAATTTATGATTTTAAAATATTTAACTAGAAGTTTTTTGGTCATTGCCATATGGGTGACCCCTGTAGTCTCTAGAGCAGCCCTGGTGACTTGTGGGGTGGGTGATGCGGCTCAATGTACTTTTCCTGATTTTTTTGTCTTACTCAATACTATTATGGAGTTTTTGGTGGTCACAGTGGCGGTGCCACTGGCGGTGGTCACTATAGTCTACGGTGGTATTATTATTACTATTTATGCGAGCAATTCTGGTAAAAGAGAAGAAGGTAAAAAAATTATTTGGACAGCGATCAAAGGTTTTGCTTTAGTCCTGGCCGCCTTTATTCTAGTCAAATTTATTGTTTTATCTCTAACCGGCGATGTGGGCTTACTAGAAAATGTTTTCGGTAATGAATAGTTAACTAATGTTTATATATGTTGAATCAAATTAAAAAAATAGGTAGTAAGGTTTATTTAAAAATTGTGTTTTTAGCTGCTAATATTATATTGCCGACTCTAGCTCTAGCTCAAGGAGGAGGTGGTTCGGCTCCCTATATCGTAAAAAATCCTCTGGGGCCTGATATTGATACACTGCCCGAATTAGTAGCCCTAGTTTTGAATGCTGTAGTTCAAATAGGGGTGCCGGTAGTGGCGCTGGGGATTATTTATTCAGGTTTTCTGTTTGTTAAAGCTCAAGGTAATCCAGCCGAATTAAAGACTGCTAAAGAAGCTTTCTATTGGACTATTATTGGCGCCATGATCGTTTTAGGGGCATTTGTAATCCTGGGTATTATAGAAGGAACGGTAGAACAATTAAAATAAAAATTAATAATTATATGATCAAAAAAATATTACTTAGCGTTTTCTTAGGCGCCTTAATTACTTCAGGTGTTAGTGCCGATTTTGTCTTAGCACAGAACACCCCAGAAGACACAACTGCGCCTTCAGGACAGGGAGTCAATGGTTGTGCGACCGGTAATTTCCAGCAACTCATTAGTTGTGTGACTTCAACTATTTTAAACCCGATGGTTGGTTTGTTGATTGGTGTGGCCCTCGTGGTATTTTTGTGGGGGATTGTTAAATATATTTCTTCTGGAGCAGATTCTACTAAAAGAAAAGAGGGGGCAGCCCTAGTTTTTTATGGAGTGATTGGCCTTTTTGTCATGATTTCCGTTTGGGGTTTGGTTAGTTTTTTAACCAATACTTTTTTTGGCACTAGTGGACCAGCGGCTAATCCGCCCATTCCAACTATCACTACTAGTTAAAAGTTGATTTTTCTATCCCCAGCTAGAGTATTTCTTTGCTATTTAGTGTTGTATAATGTAATAAATTCAAAAAGGTCGTTACTTTAAAGAATTTTAAGTCTTAAGTTTATTAATAGTTTAATAGTTTAATTTATGAAAAAGAGTTTACTTTATGTAGGAGCCTTGGTAGCTGTTTTTGCTCCAGGTTTAGTGAGTGCTCAAAACGGTATAGATGATGCCATTGATGCCGTTCAAGGCTGGATATCTGCTTTGATTCCTTTGATAATCGGTATTGGAGTTTTGGTTTTCTTATGGGGGGTAGTGCAATATATCACTGCTGGTTCTGATTCCGATAAAAGAAAAGAAGGTGGTTACTTAATGGCTTACGGTATTGTTGGGCTTTTTGTGATGATTTCCATCTGGGGTCTAGTAAATTTTGTATCTGATACTACAGGTATTACACCAGGCACTACACCTGATGCACCTGAAATACCAGAGAATTAATTTGAATTTTAATGGATTTTCCTCTCTTAGATAAAATAAACTCAGCTATAGTCAATCCGTTGATTATGCTGTTGATGGCTTTAGCTTTAGTTTATTTTGTCTTTGGGGTCTACAAATTTGTGGCTGGCAGTGCCAGTAGTACCGAACGAGCCACTGGGGCTCAACATATGATTTGGGGTATTATAGGACTGTTTATTATGTTGACCGCTTTTGGCATTATGAAATTTGTTTGTAATGTTATTGGTTGTCAGTAAGAATAATTAAAATTTGTAGAATAAAAACCGACGCTGTTTGGCGTCGGTTTTTTGGTATAAAAAAGGGCTGCAAGCGGGATCGCTTGCAGCCCTGTGTTTTGGCTTATTTACTTGGTCCAGACCTTGGCCTCGTGAGTCCGGACTTCCTCCCCGGCGAGCATTATTTGTAGCTCACTGAGGCCGGGTGGCGGCGGCACATCCGCATTATTTTCACCGGGTGCCACAAATTTTTCTATGACAATTTCATCCCCTTGGATGAAGCGTACATAGATGCCCTTTGTTGTCGGTGGGTCCACCTTGAACTTCCACCCCAGACCCCAATAATCGGATACGGGGATTGACCACTCTGTTGATAACCTTATGGTCCGGGTAGTCGAATTCTTTGATTGAACCGGCTCCCAGTCGCGGGCGGACTGAACTCCTTGTATAGCGTACGATCCTATAAGGATGAATATCGCTATGCCAATTGAGGTCTTGATGAGACATCCGAGTCCGGTCCCGATTCCAGTTGCGACAGTTTTTGTCTTACCCCATTTTTCGCTTTTCTTTTTTGGGGTTTCCACAGTTGCTGGCGTGCTGGTGACTGGAGTTGGGGTGGGTATTGGTGTGGTGCCAGCGTTAAGATCGTTAACTTTTCGGCTCCTTTTTTTTGATCTTAGCCACATCCAGAAGAAAAGCACAACAACGATTACAGTTGTGATGTCGGAATGGATTTTGAACCATTCCAACATTGAAGTTATCCAATCGGTATTCATGGGTTATTTTTTTCCTTCCCCTTTGTCTTCTTCATTACTGAGAAATCTTGCCAGGCCGGCGTTGAGGAGATTTGTAGTGTTGTCTCCACTGCCACCCAGAAAGACTACTGGTTTACTGGCGGAGACTGCTTGGGCCGCTTTCTCGGCCAAGAAAGCGGTTTTAGCATCCGGACTATCTTTCATTGCCTTAGCTAGTTCTTCGTAGGGAGCTGCTGAAGCTTGTGCTGTTGCAGTACCTTTCAATCTAATAGCTTCAGCGTCGCCGGTAGCGGTGTGGATGGTTGCTTTGGCTTTATAGCGAGCAGAAATTCTTTCGGTCATTGAGTCGTTTACAGTATGGCTGAGGTCAACTAGATTGAGTTTAAAATCCTTGATATCAACCCCAAAATCTTGAACCTCAACATTTCCTTGGTTGTTGGCTTTTGATGCTATATCCTTGCGGATAGCTTC
Organism: Patescibacteria group bacterium; assembly: GCA_030917625.1. GTDB lineage: Bacteria > Patescibacteriota > Minisyncoccia > Phycocordibacterales > XYD1-FULL-46-19 > JAUPUJ01. The sequence goes on along the minus strand of JAUPUJ010000009.1, from coordinate 1,579 downwards.
CAGGATATTTGCTTCAATATTTCCGATGTTCTTTAATACGGTGCCCGTAGTTAACTTGCCTATAATGTTAAGCAGTAACGATTTCGGGATGTTTTCCAGAATATCTTCAAATGCCTCAATAGTTGAAAAATATCGGAAAAACTGACCAGCGCTGACGATTTGATATGTTACTCGACAGTAAATTTCCGTCGTTAACCTGTCTAAGGCAAGGAAGTCTATTTTTTCCTCATCCACCCTGCCATCTTTTTGGGGTACTTCGTAAGGTTTAATGTTAAGCTCATTTAGCTTCTTTTCATCATCTGACTCGGCTGTAGTAATCCTTAGGACTGGTTTCTTACCAGAAGGCATTTGATCAAGTTCACCTCTCCACAATGTGCCTGGTTTTCCTGGTATTTCTAGCTCTTGGCGGCCGCTTGGTGCCCGTTTGAGCTCGTGGGTATATGGTGGTACAAAGACTGGACCACCAGAACCTTTTTCATGTTTAATGTCGTACACTACCTTTCCAAAGAAGAGGACTACTCCCGATTCATTAATATTAACCCTCTCTGTGATGAGTGAGGAAATATAATGGATTGGAATCAAAACCATAAGTGCGAGGCTTACATCAAAATATTCCATCGCGTATTTTCTTTTGATGACGTAACTTAGTCCGCAGATGGCTGTGTATATAGCCAGGCAGACAAGCTCTCTGTTTGCTTGTATTGTAAATTCTTCCAGTTTGTTGTGGGCCCTGATGACCCTGTAAATAAGGATCACAAAAATCGCGATAACCGTCGGCATTAATATGAACCACATAGCATTTCTCCTTGATTAGAGGTTGAGTTTGGATTAATTGTCGAATACCTAAGTTCTACCTATAATTATATCACTTTATAAAGATTTGTCAACCATAAAAGACTTTAAAATAAATGACAAAAAAGGGTTAAATATGGTAGTATAAAAGTCATCTAGACCTTGCCCGGGTGGCGGAATTGGTATACGCGCACGACTTAAAATCGTGTCTCGCAAGGGATGCGGGTTCGATTCCCGCCCCGGGCACAATGAAAGTTTTAGGTATTTGTTTTTTTATATAAAACTTTCATAAGTTTTTTCCGGGGCGGGAATCGAACCGGAAAGGGGTCGGGAAAACTCTAGTTTTCCCGTGGAGGAAGGATTGGGAAAACCGTGGGTTTCCCAGGAGTGAGATAGCGAAGCGTCCCGCTCCCGTATCTTCAAAATTCCCGTCCCTGTTTCTAAAATTTAAAAAAAATAACACTCTTGCCGGGGTGGCGAAATTGGTAGACGCGCTAGTCTTAGGAACTAGTGGAGCAATCCATGGGAGTTCAAGTCTCCCCTCCGGCACAAAATAAAACCCGTTAGGGTTTTTATTTTGTGCCGGATTTTCGACCTACGGTCGCGGGTACTTTTCTATCTCACATGGTTCGATAAAGAAAAGTCTTTCAAATTATAGATCTAACGACCTTCAAATATAGGCAGGATTTTTTCATTACATGAACAGTATACCTTTGTGATTTTCTTCCAGCCAAGCTGGTCTAAAATAACACAAAGCTTTTCAAATCCTGCACACAACTGAAGAAAT
>JAUPUJ010000041.1 GCA_030917625.1 Patescibacteria group bacterium | reverse complement strand
AGGCAAATGGCGCCGATATTTTTCTATATTAAATTTTGTTGATACTTTTAAATTAGGTCTAGGAACTATTCAAGCCCTGATCAAAATCTTTCGTATTTATCCGGATGTCATTTTTTCCAAAGGTGGTTACGCTAGTATGCCAACTTTAATCGCGGCCAGAGTTTTAGGCATCCCAACTATTATTCATGAATCTGATTCTCACCCGGGGCGAGCCAGTTTATGGGCCAGTAAATTTGCCCAACGTATTGCCATATCCTATTCAGAAGTAGCTGAATATTTTCCTCCAGAAAAAACAGCTATTACTGGTAACCCTCTACGACGAGATATCTTAAACCCAGTACCAGAAGGAGCCAAAAAATATCTAAAACTTCAAGAAGATTTACCTGTTATTTTAATTATCGGCGGATCATTAGGGGCTCAAAAAATAAATAATACTATTTTAGATAGTCTCGACAATTTATTAAATAGGTACCAAATCATCCACCAAACAGGAGCCAATAATTTTGACGAAATAAAAAACAGGAGTCAGATTATTTTACAAAACCATCCCCACAAAAATAATTATCAGATCTTTCCCTATTTAAATGACCTCGCTATGAGAATGTCGGCTGGGGTAGCAGATGTGGTTATTTCTAGAGCTGGGAGCGCCATCTTTGAAATTGCTCATTGGGGCATTCCTGCTATTATTATCCCAATACCCGAAACCATTAGTCATGATCAAACTAATAATGCTTTCACTTATGCTAGATCGGGCGCAGCCATAGTTATAGAAGAGGCTAATTTATCAGACTCGGTTTTAATCTCAGAATTAGATCGAATCTTATTGAATCCCGAATTAAAAACTAGTATGAAAAATAAAGCTAAAGATTTTTCTCGCCCCGATGCAGGAGAAATTATCGCTCAAGAAATTATAGATATTGCCACCAGTCATGAAAAATAAAATCCGAACCAGAATTGCTCCTAGTCCTACAGGGTGGCTACATATTGGAACAGCCAGAACCGCTTTATTTAATTATATTTTTGCTAAACAAAATGATGGCGATTTTATATTAAGAATAGAAGACACCGATAAAGAGCGGTCCAAAATTGAATACGAAGAGAATATTTACGAGGCCTTAGCTTGGCTCGGTCTTTCATATACTGAAGTCTACCGCCAATCTGAACGGACAGCGATTTATAAAGATTACCTCAAAAAAATGGTTGATGACGGTTTTGCTTATATCTCAGACGAAGAACCTAAAGAAGAGGGTCAGAGATCGAGTGTGATCCGTTTTAAAAATCCTAATAAAAAAGTAACCTTCACCGACTTAATTCGAGGGGATATATCTTTTGATACCACAGACTTAGGAGACTTTGTGATCGCTAAAGATTTAGATACTCCTTTATACCACTTAGCCGTCGTTGTAGACGATCATGAAATGGCGATCAGTCATGTGATTAGAGGCGAAGATCATATCTCCAACACCCCAAGACAAATATTAATAGGGGAGGCGATCGGGGCTAATATACCAATTTACGCTCATATTCCCCTCATTTTAGCTCCAGATCGCAGTAAATTATCCAAAAGACATGGCGCTGTAGCTATTACTGAATACCAAAACGATGGCTATTTAAAAGAAGCCGTGGTTAATTTTATGGCTTTATTGGGTTGGTCCCCTCAAGCAGGTCCCCAAGCGACCAATGACGAAATTTTTAGCCTAGAAGATTTAATCAATATTTTTAGTTTAGAAAATGTAAATAAGAGTGGGGCCATATTTAATGTAGATAAATTAAATTGGCTTAATCATGAGCATTTAATTAAACTACCCCCAGAAACTCTGACTTCCAAAATAGTAGAATATTTACCTGAAATAAAAAATATACCAGAGACTACTATTAACAAAATAATTGCTTTAATTCTAGAGAAAATTAATACTTGGTCTGATTTAGAAAAATTAATAGAGCAAAAAGAATTTGATTATTTTTTTCAATCGCCTCAAAATATTACAAAAGACGACTTGAAAACTACTGAGTACTTACCTCAAACCATAGAATTATTACAATCAATAACTGAAGAAAATTTTACCGCCGATAGAATAAAAGAAGTTATTTGGGATTTTGCCACAGAGAAGGGGAGGGGTGATGTTTTGTGGCCAATGCGGTTTGCTTTAACCGGTAAACCTAAATCACCAGACCCTTTTACTGTAGCTGAAATATTAGGAAAAATGGAAACTGTTAAAAGGCTAAATTTTGCTTTGGAAATTTAATATTATCAACTAGCTCCTAAGTCATATATAGCTTATAATTTTAAGATGACTGGCCGTTATCTATTTTTTATTTGTTTGATTATTAGCTTTTCTTCGTTGGCACTCATTAGTGGTACAGCTTTTGGTGCCACCGAAGAAGAATTACGTGAGTTACTCCAAAACCAAAATTCTGAAATCGCTCAATTAGAAAAAGAGATAGCTCTTTATCAAAAAGCCTTATCGACTACTAAGACCGAAAAAAGTGGTCTTCAAGCTGAATTATCTAGATTAGAATTAACTAGAAAAAAACTCGGTTCAGATGTAAATCTAACTAAAAAAAAGATAGCGGCCACCGAGACAACTATCGCTTCCCTGTCTGACGGCATAAAACAAAGTGAGCAAGGCATTTCTTTAAATCAACAAGCTTTGGCCGAATCTCTCCGAACCATTAATCACTACGACCAAAATACTATTACAACGATACTATTGGAAGATAAAAATTTTTCTAATTTTCTAGGCCATATAGCTAATTTATCGACTCTTCATGGCACCTTGAAATCCCAACTATTTAATCTTCAAAGCACCAAGAAAGACTACGAGGTTAAGAAAACTACTTCAGAAAAAGAATACGAGGAATTAGCCTTACTGGAGGATAAATTAGTAGATCAAAAAACTATTGTCGAGCAAAATGCTGGTAAAAAAAATGTCTTATTGGCTGAAACTCAAAACAAAGAACAAGCCTTTCAACAACTTCTAGCAGATAGGCTTCGTAAAAAAGAGGCGGTAGAGGCCGAGTTAAGGAAAGCTGAAGAGGCTTTAAACTTAATAGTTAACCCTAGCTCACTGCCAACTACCGGACGGGGGGTTATTAAATGGCCCTTAGATAAAGTTATCGTCACTCAATACTTTGGCAACACTCCCTTTGCTACAGCTAATTCCCAGATTTATAAAGGCAAAGGTCATAATGGAATTGATTTAGGAGCTTCTATTGGCACCCCTATTAAAGCTGTTTTAAATGGGGTAGTGGAGGGAGTGGGTAATACGGATATTGCTTGTAAGGGAGCTTCTTATGGTAAATGGGTGATGGTCCGCCACCCTAATGGCCTATCGAGTGTCTACGCCCACCTTTCTTTATCGAGCGTCACTAAAGGCCAAATAGTCAGCACAGGGGAGGTTATAGCCTACAGTGGAGACACAGGGTATGTGACTGGTCCCCATCTCCACTTTACTTTACTGGCAAGCGAAGGTTCTCAAGTGGGTTCACTCCAATCCAAAGTACCAGGTTGTGGTGTTTATACTATACCCATGGCGACTCCTGAGGCGGTACTAAACCCATTATCTTATTTATAAATTAATAATTTTTTATGCCTATCCCAAACAAACAATCAGGTTTCTTAAAAATCATCATTGTTATCATTATAGCCATAGCCATAATCGCTTATTTTAAAATCGATATTAGAGGTTTAGTCGATACTTATGTCGATAAAGATGGTTTATTAGAGATATGGAACTCTATTAAAGGGTTCTTTATTAAGATTTGGGCTTTTATAGTTGATTTTTGGCAAGAACACATACAACCTTGGATTGAGTCGCAGAGAAATGGTTAGAAAATTATCTTTTTAAAGAAAGGGAATTATACAGCAAAAATATGGCTTAAAATAATGCTATTTTAGGGTTACAGCTATACTTGATTTAAGTCATTGACAGGATCTGTCAGTATGCTATACTTTTGACAGTTGTGATTATGTATGTTGTTATTAGACAAATAATCATAGCTCAATATACTCACCCCAACGGGTGTTTTTATATTGATTATAACTAGCCCATAGGCTTATTTTACGCACATTACAATTTGGTTTAGCGACAGTAGTTGCTTTTACCAATATGACGCCGACGATTGCCGAGGGACCATTAGAAACTGGCCCCGAAGCACAAATCGAGGCCACACAAACTGTTAGCAATACAGAACTTAAACAATTAGATAAAAATCAGGTTAACTTCTCTGATTTGATTACTGAAAAAGCGATCAATCAGGGAGTTAACGCCAAACTTGCAAACTCAATTGCATTTTGTGAAAGTACTTACCGTCAATTCGAAAACACTGGTGAAGCCTTGAGAGGTAACCAAAATCGTTTAGACGTGGGACTATTCCAGATCAATGAAAAATACCATCTTGAGAAAAGTCAGGAGCTTGGATTCGATATCCATACCACTGAAGGTAATATCGACTATGCTCTATGGTTGATCAAAAACGAAGGTGAACAACATTGGAAATGGAGCCAACATTGTTGGGGTCCAAAAGTATCTTAAAGAATACTTAGAGTTTCACAAAACAAAAACCCGCCCTATCGGCGGGTTTTTGTTTTTAGTTTATCCACGCTTAAATTTGTTTTATTAACAAATTTATTTATATAATGTCAGACATCGACCAAATCATTAAATCCATCAAACATACAAACCCACCGCAATGAAATTAGATGTTGAGCAATTCCAAAAAGATATTATCGAACTGTCTAAAAATATTCCTTTTATATTAATTTGGG
>JAUPUJ010000040.1 GCA_030917625.1 Patescibacteria group bacterium | reverse complement strand
TTTTCTTTTTTAATTTTTTATATGTTATACTTCTGTTTTAGAAAGCTCTCTACATTTAGGAAGGAGAAAATACCATGGGTACGAAAACAAAAAACAGCCCCAACACTCTAACTTGGGAAGAAGTCATGGCTCTAGACTTAAAAGGACACTCACTAGAAGCCAAAGAAGACGGGGTCGCTTGTTCTGGTCCAATTAAAGAAGTGAAATTTGGCCCAGAGGAAAAAATTATCTTCTGTTTGGAGTGGATCGAATTCGAAGGCAAAGCAAAAGTGCTTGATTACAAATACTGCGTATCAACAGATCAGCAACCAATTCAAACAGGTCAAGTTATCAGCGTGGTAGTCACAGGGGTAACCCCAACGATACCCATCTCAATTTCGCTGGTTTAAACCCAACCAAACTCCAACCTAAGCCGTCTCGCCTCCAAACGAGACGGCTTTACCTTTTGAAGCGATCCCCCAATAATTGACTTTGACCTGTTTTAAAGTTATTATTTGATCTAATAGTTTATTTTTAGGTTTGCTAATTTATAGATATTTTTGAATAAATACACCAGAATCAATCATCAAATCAGGGCGTCTGAACTCCGAGTTATCGACAATGAAAAAGGTAACTTAGGAGTCATGAGTCTTAGTGAAGCCTTACGCTTGGCCGAAGAAGCTGAGATGGATCTCATTGAAATATCGCCCAATGCCAATCCCCCAATCGCTAAGATTATGGATTACGGCAAATGGCAATATGATGAAAACCGTAAGGCTAAAGCGGCTAAAGCCGGCTCTAAAGCAACCGAGACCAAATCACTACAGATTAAGATTGGAACTGGTGAAAATGACCTAGAAATGAAGGCCGGCCGGGCTAGTAAATGGCTTAAAGAAGGCCACCGCGTTAAGGTGGAGCTCTTTTTACCAGGTAGAACCAAATACCTAGAAAAGAACTTCCTCCAGGAACGTCTGGACCGCTTCTTAAACCTTATTGCCGAAGACTATAAAATGGCGGAAGAAGCCAAAAAAGGGCCCAAAGGCTTGTATTTAGTCATCGAACGAGCTAAGAGCATTAAACCTGGACAAACAGAAGAAAATAAGCTAGAAATATAGAGGTTAAAATCAATCAAATGAAAACTAATAAATCATACAGCAAGCGAATAAAGAAGACCCGAACTGGTAAGTTAATTACCCGAAAACCAGGTCAAAACCACTTTAATGCTAAAGAACGAGGCAATGCTTCTTCTGGCAAAAGAGGAACTCAACAGTTCAACAACATCAGTAACAAGACCTTAAGTCGAGTGCTACCTTACGGCACCCAATAAAAATATAATTTAAATCATATACCATGCCACGCGTAAAAGGAGGAAAAACACTATTAAAAAGACGACATAATTTACTGAAACGAGTAAAGGGTTTTAACTTTGGCCGGAGCACTAAAACTCGCCAAGCTCGTGAAGCCTTTTACCATGCTGGCGTTCATGCTTTTAATCACAGAAAAGACAAGAAGGGAGATTTTCGCCGATTATGGACTATTAAAATCAATGCCGCCGTTAGACCATTTGCCCTATCTTACAGCAAATTCATTGATCTCTTGAAAAAGAAAAATATTGAACTTGATCGCAAAATTCTCGCCGATCTAGCTGAAAACAATCCAGAAACATTTTCTAAAATCATCAGCGCTGTTAAATAAAAAACTAATTTAAAAAAACCGCACGCCCTAGGGCGTGCGGTTTTTTAAATATCTATTTTTATTGTTTGCCCGGCCTCCGGCACAACAGCATTAAGTCCTAAATAGTCACGAACCCTTTGAGCTAAAAACATTGAAGATTTTGGCTCCCCTAGAACACAAAAAACTTTCTTCAGAGTATCAGCAGAATCAGCAATAAAATCTACTAAATCATCAGCATCTTTATGAGCTGAATACCCAGAGATCTTTACTATTTTCGCTCTCACAGCAACATCATGACCTAAAATTCTAACTTTTTTGGCTCCATCTTCTAGAAACCGACCCATACTACCATGAGCCTGATAGCCCGCCAGTAGTAAAGTACTATTTTTATCTGGTAAATAATTTTTCTCATGATGTAAAATACGCCCCCCATTAGACATCCCTGACCCAGCGATCACTATTTTTTGACTCGCAGCATTAATTATCGCTTTTGATTGGTCGGTAGTTTTTGTAAATTGCAGTTGCGGGAAACGGAAAATACCATCACCATCATTCATAATAGATCTAACTTCTTTATTGAAAAGATTTTTATGCTTTTCATAAACTTTAGTGACAGCAATAGCAAGTGGTGAGTCTAGAAAAACTGGCACCAGTGGTATTTCAGAATCCTCCATCATATTTTCTATTTCAAACAAAAGTTCTTGAGTTCTTTCCACCGAAAAAGCTGGGATCATTAAAGTTCCTCCGGCTTTAATAGTGTCTTTGATAGTTTGTCTGAGTAAGAGACGGCGATCTTCTAATTGCTCATGATTTCTATCGCCATAAACTGATTCGGTAACCAAATAATCAATATCAGTAATCTTTTCAGTTGGTTGCAAAAGTGGGGCTGGAGAATTCCCTAAATCCCCCGTAAACAATAGCTTGCGGTCATTAATCGTAAACTCAATCATACTAGATCCTAAAATATGGCCCGCATCTCTAAACACCACTTGAATTTCCCCTATTTTTAAAGGCTCATGATAATTAAAAGTTCGCCACTGGGCCATCGCTTGAGCCACGTCATCTTCTGTATACAGAGGTGGTATTTTAGTATCGAGTTGTTCTTTTTCCATTACCCCCAAACTATCGAGCATAATAAGTTCAGCAATATCGCGAGTCGGTGAGGTGGAATAAATTGGCCCCGTAAAGCCATCTTTAATTAATTTTCCAATCCGTCCCACATGATCTAAGTGACCATGAGTCACAAACAAGGCATCTATTTTTGACGTCTCATAAGGAAAACTTTGATAATTAAATTCGTCACAAACTTTACTCCCCTGCATTAACCCACAATCAATCAGAAATTGAAAATCTTTTCCATCGGCCTCACCTTCCAAAAGAAAGTTTGACCCCGTAACCGAGCCCGCTCCCCCATGAAATGTAATAGAGATATTTTTAGCCATAATTTTAAATATTAGAATTATTTATTTCTGATATTGACGGACTTTGACCGATTAAATCTTTCTGCTTCCAATTAAACCAAAAAGCTAGTGATGCTAGCAGAGCTCCTAAACCATCAAAAAGTAAATCACTTAAACTGTCATTGGCTGTAAATTTCATGATAGCCAATTGTTTAACCGAGAGCTCCGCTGACCAAAATTCATCCATACTAAATTCAAACAACTCCCAAATAAGACCCACCGCCAGTGTCGCCACCAAGGCTGTCACCAAAACCGAGCTAAAAGAAAAATGCAATCTTAAATATCTAGGTATGACGACTGAAAAATAAAAAATAAGACCTAAAAAAGCTACCGTCATCCCCGCTAAAAAGTGAATCGCTATATCTAAATAAGCCAACTTCCAAAACCAAAAATTATGGTAAGCCATCACACTAAGTGCAACAGTGACGAGGCCCACTATAAAAGTAATTATGTAAATCAAAAATCGCCCCATGGCTTATTTATTGTACCTTAAAAAAAATTTTGGGGCGAATTAAAAGAAAAAACATTACTTGGCAGTAATGTTTTTTCTTAGGCTATCCGAGAGCATTAACCCTAGAAGATAAATCTACGTGGGTGTCCGCAATTCTAAACCACAGTTCAGAACGATATAAGACTCCCTAGGGTTGTTTTTGATCTAGATAATACTCCACAAATAGCCTACTTTTATTATATGCCTCTTACTTAATTTTGCAAAAACTAAAATTAGTCCCAAATAGCCTCGTTGGCATATATATAAGGAGCATCTGGTTTATTATAATCAAAAATCTCATCGTCTTTAAAAAAACGCTTGATTTCAGCCATAGCTGACTCTATAGAATCGGAAGCGTGAACAATATTAGACTGAGTATTCAAAGAAAAATCACCGCGAATTGATCCAGCATCAGCTTTGGCTCCATCTACTGGTCCCACCAGTAACCTAACCGCCGAAATAGCTTCGATTCCCGACAATACCATAACTACCACCGGAGCTGTTTTCATAAAACTTTTTAAACCCGGAAAAAACGGCTTAGTCAGGTGATGTTGATAATGTTCTTCAATAATCACATCTCCCATTTTCAACATTTTAACCGCTTTTATTTGTAAGCCTTTTTTCTCGAAACGACTAATAATATCTCCAAGCAAACTACGTTGCAGAGCATCTGGTTTAATAATAATTAAAGTATCTTGGTATTTTTCCTTCATATAAATTTTATAAAGCCGTTAAAACTTCGACTCCATTTTCCGTCACAGCAACCGTATGTTCAAAATGGGCACTCAGGCTACCGTCAGTCGTCACAAAAGTGAAGCCATCGGATAAAATTTTAGTATCATCTCGGCCAAGAGTCACCATTGGTTCAATAGCAATCACGAGGCCGGGTTTTAAAACTTCACCTCGACCCCGCCGGCCATAATTAGGCACCAAAGGGTCTTCATGGACGCCATAGCCCACGCCATGGCCAGCCAAGTCCTGAACTAGACCCAACCCCTCACCCCTTATATATTCTTCAACTGTGGCCCCAATATCACCAACAAAGCCGCCGGCCTTAACCGCTCTAATGGCTTTATTGAGAGACTTTTCTGTCACATCTATTAATTTAGCGGCTTCCTTAGATATTTTACCTACAGGCACTGTAATAGCTGAATCAGTAAAAAGTCCCCGGTGAATTAAACCAAGATCTAAAGTCACAATATCACCCTCCACTAAAATTCTCGGGCTTGGTATACCGTGGACTATTTCTTCATTAACCGACACGCACAAAGCGGCTGGATAGGCCAACCTAGAACCATGGGGTT
>JAUPUJ010000039.1 GCA_030917625.1 Patescibacteria group bacterium | reverse complement strand
AATTGAAGAAATTGAGTCGGATAAAATTAATACCAATGAACTAGCTTCTAAAAAAGGTTTGACCACGGAAGATAAATTAACCGGTGACTTCTATTGTATATATGTATATGATGGGGAATTGGTAACCGAATCCGGCCGCTGCGAAGACCTCTTCGAAGAAGAACTCCCTGAGCTCCCAGACGACACCGCTACCACTACCGCTTCTACCACCCCACCAGTCGATGAGACACCTCAAGGAGGTGGAGGAGGTGATGAACCCGCTCCTGAAGAAGAAACCCCAATCGAAGAAATTCCAGTAGTAGAAGCTCCCACGGAAGACCCTGTAGCCACACCCGATCCACTTCCACCTACTCCAGAGTCAGAAGCTCCCCCAGAACCTGTAGTAGAAGAACCAGAACCTGAACCAACTCCAGAACCGGAACCAGAAGAACCATCTGCTCCTGATGCTAGTAGTGAACCTGCAATTTAATTAAAATACAAAAAGAAAAACCCCCGCCACATGCTTCGCATGGGCGGGGGATTTGGATGAAGTACTCGCCTAGTTGAGGGCGAGGACTTCTTCTTCGGGGGCGGCCGGAGTTCCAAAGAGGAACCCGGATTCGTGGCGTTTAACCACAATCTGCATTCCTTTCGTGGCCGTCAGTTCTGAAGGCAGAAGGATGGCTTCCACTCCGTTATGGAGGAGTTCCTCGTTGTGAGGACCCAACTGGCCATCTTTCTTCCAAAACTCATTCGGAGTCCGGTGGAGCATCTCGCCATTTTGGATCGGCCGAGGCGCTGCGGTTACGATATTGAGGCCGTTTTCGGACCCCATATTCGCCGACCACACGTAGAATGTGCCGATGATTTCCGCATTGCTGGCGCCGTACGGAAAGCCGGTGGCGCTGGCCTCGTGCTGGAGATCCATCACCTTATCCAGCGGGCTGGGCTCTTCGGTGAATCGGGCATTCTGGGGTGGCCAGAAGGTCCCCGTCTTGTTGAATTGCACATTTGCCAGGTAGGCGAGCGACAGGCCAGCAACAACCAGGACGACAACACAAATCGGATTCATAACGAAACGCTTCATTTTCGGACTCCTTGTGGCTTGACCACGGTTTAAAGGGAAACACAATGTGATGTACTCTGTTGTATATAATACACTAAATATAAAAAAAGTCAAGTGTTTTGTGGATAAAGTAGATTTTATGGCTTAAAATATAGGTATTTAAAACAAAAAAACAACCGGCTATCAGGGCAGATAGCCGGTGTTTTGTCATCTAGGTTTGAAACCCAGGATGACAAACAAATAAGGATTCGGGGCAGACTTAACTATATTATTTATCAAATGCATTGTCAAATTTTAATGGGGGATAAGTATTTTATCCTAATATTTCCATATAGACTAAAAAGTTGTATAATAATAGTAAATATAATAATTAATTTTATGCAAACAAAATCAATACTTAAATGGGCTTTAGTCTTATCAATAGTAATAGTGATGAACTTGTTCTTTAACTTTGCAATCGCGACTGTTTATGATGCTCCAGAATATGAAGACTTTTGTGGTCAAAACAAAGAGCAAGTAATAGTTAACCCACAAAATCAAACTCAATGTGTGGAAGGAGGTGGTCAATGGACAGTTAATACTGAGAAGCCTCAAATTACTACAAGTGGCGAAACAATACCTTCTGGTTGGTGTGATGTAGACTTTACTTGTAGGACAGAGTGGGAAAAAGCACGCGAACTTTATGATCGTAATGTTTTTGTGGCTTTAGTGTTATTAGGTCTGGCTGCTCTGGGTGTGGGGATGTTTGTGACTTCAACTGGTAGTGCTGTTTCTCTGGGTCTATCTTTGGGAGGTGTCTTATCTTTTGTGGTCGCTTCTGTGAGGTACTGGTCAGCTATGGATGATTATCTGCGGGTGGTGATTTTAGGACTAGCTTTGGTTGCTCTGATTATAGTGGGAGTCAAAAAGTTTAAGGATTAATAAAAATCTAAAATTAAAGAAATCAAAACCGCCCTACATAGCTTTCGCGAAGTAGGGCGGTTTTGATTTTTAGCGTCTTTATTGTATAGTATTAGTCACAGATTTTAACTAATTTATGAAGCAATACGATCACAAAAAAATTGAGAAGAAATGGCCCGACTCCGCTAAAGCTACGACGGGCAAGCAAGTAGAATATAATCATAAAAAGATTGAAAAAAAATGGCAAGAGAAATGGCAACAAGATAATTTATATCAGACTTCAGATTTTTCATCTAAACCTAAATGTTTTGTGCTCGACATGTTTCCATATCCTTCCGGTGAAGGACTTCATGTGGGTCATCCTAAAGGCTATATAGCAACTGATGTTTATAGTCGAATGAAAACTATGCAGGGTTTTAATGTGCTACACCCGATGGGCTTCGACGCTTTTGGCTTGCCAGCCGAAAACTACGCTCTTAAAAATAAAATTCACCCGAGGGTAGCGGTGGAAAAAAATATTGCTCGTTACAAAAAACAATTAGAAATGATTGGTTTTAATTATGATTGGGATCGAGAAATAAATACGACTGATCCAGAATATTATAAATGGACTCAGTGGATATTTTTGCAAATGTTTAAAAAAGGTTTAGCTTATGAATCTTTTGCGCCTATAAATTGGTGCCCGTCTTGTCAGACAGGACTTGCTAATGAAGACTTAGAGGACGGTCGTTGTGAGCGTTGCTCGTCAGAAATAGAAAAAAGACCCATGAGACAGTGGGTGCTTAAAATTACTGATTATGCCGATAGACTGCTTCAAGATTTAGATTTACTTGATTGGCCGAAACATATTAAAGAAAGCCAAAAAAATTGGATTGGCCGGAGTGAAGGAGCTTTAATTAAATTTCCATTAATAGATTCTTTTAAATATGAGGTCGAGGTTTTTACCACGAGACCCGATACTATTTTTGGAGCCACATTTTTAGCGGTTTCGCCTGAATTAGCTAAAACTTGGTTTCTTATGAATTGGGAAGCAAGCGTAGAAGTTAAAGATTATATTGATCAGACTTTAAAAGATCGTGCCAAACAAACTTTAAAAGATAATCCTGAAAAAACAGGTATTAATAGTGGTTTACTGGCTAAAAATCCAGCCAGTGGTGAAAATATTCCAGTTTGGATTACTAATTATGTTTTAGGTGATGTAGGTACAGGGGCAATTATGGCGGTGCCAGCTCATGATGATCGGGATTTTGAATTTGCTACAAAATATAATTTAAAAGTTCAAGAAGTGGTTATTCCAAACAGAATAGATATAACAAATCCCCCTGTTGCAGGCAAAAAATCTGTGGTCCGTTCTAATGTTCATGCTATTGTCCGCAATTCTATAACTGGCAAAATTCTTTGTTTAAATTGGCTTAAACACCCTTGGGTTACTTTTCCTATGGGTGGAGTGGAAGAAGGTGAAGATATAGAGTCGGCAGCACGGAGAGAAGTTTTAGAGGAAACTGGGTATAAAAATTTAAAGCTAATTAAGATTTTGGGTGGACAGGTGAGAGCGGAATATTTTGCGGCCCACAAAGATGAAAATAGGATAGCTTTTACTCAAGCTGTCATGTTTGATTTAGAAAATGAAGATAGGGATGAAGTTAAAACAGAAGAAAGCGAGGCTCATGAAGTGATTTGGTTAGAAAGAGAAAAAATAAAATATCCTTATATAGCCCACAGTGAGCTTAATGATTGGTTATCTCGTTGGGATGACGACAAAAAAGTTTTTATTGGAGAAGGGGTTTTAGTGAATTCTGGCCAGTTTAATGATTTGAATAGTGTAGAAGCTCAAGAAAAAATTGTGGAATTCGTGGGAGGTAAAAAAACCACTACTTATAAACTAAAAGATTGGGTATTTTCTCGCCAGCGTTATTGGGGTGAACCAATTCCTATTATTCATTGCGTCAAATGTGGAGTGGTGCCGGTGCCAGAAAAAGACTTACCGGTAAAATTGCCAGAAGTGGAGCATTATGAGCCAACGGGAACTGGTGAGTCACCACTAGCTAATATTACTGATTGGGTTAATACAACGTGTCCTGTATGTGGAGGCGAAGCTAAAAGAGAAACCAATACTATGCCTCAGTGGGCTGGTTCCTCTTGGTATTATTTGCGTTATATGGATCCTAAAAATAAACAAACTTTAGTTGATCCTCTGAAAGAAAAATATTGGGCTCCTGTTGATGTCTATGTTGGGGGCACTGAACATGCTACTCGTCATCTTATATACGCTCGGTTTTGGCATAAGTTTTTGTATGATATAGGGGTAGTTTCGACTTTGGAACCTTTTGCCCGAATTGGAAAAAGCCTTGGTCTGATATTGGGTGAAGACGGTAAAAAAATGAGCAAAAGATTTGGTAATGTGGTCAACCCAGACGAAGTAGTGGCTTTATATGGTGCGGATACTCTTAGAGTTTATGAAATGTTCATGGGCCCTTTTGATGGTGAAATATCTTGGAGTACCGACAGCATGATAGGTTCTCGGCGTTTCTTGGAGAAAGTGTGGCGGTTACAATCTAAAATTGATATCAATAATCAGGCTGATAACGCAGAAGTTTTAGTATTAGTGCATCAAACAATTAAGAAAGTTGGGGAGGATATAGAAAGTTTTTCATTTAATACAGCTATTTCTTCTTTAATGATTTTAGTCAATAAATTAGAAACTTTAGATAAGATCAATTTAGAAATCTATCAAATATTATTGAAAATCTTAGCACCTTTTGCTCCTCATGTGACCGAAGAAATATGGCAAAATAACAATTTCGGACAAGAGTCCATAACCTTGAGTTCTTGGCCGAGTTTTGATGGGGATAAATTATCGTCAGATGAAATTACTATCATTATTCAAATTAATGGTAAGTTGAGAGAAAAAATAGTGGTGGGTAAAGATTTACCTGATGGAGAATTGTTATCCAAGGTAAAAACATTGCCAAAAGTACAGACAGCGCTAGAGGGTAAGGTTATCGAGAAAGAAATTGTAGTCAAAAATAGACTTGTAAACTTTGTGATTGTCTAAAAATTTGACTATTTTATATAATAATGCTATAAATAAGACAACAATAATAATACATTATGACTAAGAAAAACGAGATTATCACTTTTAAGCCCAA
>JAUPUJ010000008.1 GCA_030917625.1 Patescibacteria group bacterium | reverse complement strand
GGACTTCGTTTAAATAGAGTTCTAGTATTTCATCCTTACTTAATTTTTGCTCGATTCTAATAGATAAGATAGCCTCTTTAATTTTACGAGTTAAGCTTCTATCGTCTGTTAATAAGGTATTTTTTATAACTTGTTGGGTGATAGTAGAACCACCTTGAGTAATTTCTCCAGCATTTAAATTAATCCAAAAAGCTCTAAGAATAGCTGTTGGTTTAATGCCGTGATGTTTATAAAAATCTTCATCCTCGATCGCAATAGAAGCTTGTTTAGCATGATCGGCGATTTCTTCTAAAGGTATAATAGTTCTTCTAATTTCGTCGTGCGCATTATAAAGAACAATTTCTCCGGTTCGATCGTATAGTTTAGTAGATTGAGCAATAATTCTGTCCTCAAAATAAGAGTCAAAATCAGGTATTTTTAGGGTTAGTGTCCACAAGATACTAACACCACTAGTAAATAAAAATAACGCCAAACCTAGGGCTATTATTTTAGTTAACCAATCTTTTATTTTATATTTTTGCCACATATTTTAATGCTAGCATATCTAGAAAAAAAGCGTAAGTTGTGGTATGTTCTAAACATTATGTCTATAAGTAAAATAAATTTTAGTGACTATTGGTTAGAGCGGGGAGTTGATAAAATATATCCTTCTAGAGAAGATTTGGATAAGTTTTTAGATAGTGGTCAGAAATTAAAAATATATTTTGGTATTGATCCGACTGGAAATACTTTACATATTGGACATGGGACCATTTTATTAAAACTCAAAGAGCTACAAAAAGCTGGTCACGAGGTAATTATCTTAATTGGAGATTTTACGGCTATGATTGGGGACCCGACTGGTAAATTATCTTCACGATTGAAATTAAGTTCAGAAGAGATAAAAAATAATTATAAAAATTATACCAATCAAATTGGTCAAATTTTAGATTTAAATAATACTAAATTTGAATTTAATAGTGCTTGGTTAAATAAATTAAATTTTGGAGATATTATAGAAATAGCTTCAGAATTTACAACTGCTCAAATGTTGGAGCGAGATATGTTTGAAGAGAGAATAAAAAAAGGCGAACCTATTTTTATACATGAATTTTTATATCCTTTAATGCAAGGTTATGATTCAGTGGCAATGGGGGTAAATGCAGAAATTGGGGCTAGTGATCAAACTTTTAATATGTTGTTTGGGCGCACTATGCTTAAAAAGAAAGGCCAAGAAAAATTTGTCATTACTACAAAATTACTAATAGATTCTAATGGTAAGAAGATGGGTAAAACTGAGGGTAATATGGTAACCCTAGAAGATACTCCAGAAGATATGTATGGCAAAATAATGAGCTGGTCTGATGATTTAATGCCACTGGCTTTTGAAATTTGTACAAGTACTCCAGTAGAAGAAGTGAAAGAAATTTTAGCCAAAAATCCCCGCGACGCCAAAATGAAATTAGCTAAAGAAATCGTGGCTACTTTTAAATCTGTAGCAGAGGCTGATCAAGCGGAACAAGATTTTATAAAGAAATTTCAACAAAAAGATATTCCAGAAATTATAGAAGAAATTAATATTAGTTCAGGAACTTTACTCCGAGATATATTGGTTGATAAA
Organism: Patescibacteria group bacterium; assembly: GCA_030917625.1. Classification (GTDB taxonomy): domain Bacteria; phylum Patescibacteriota; class Minisyncoccia; order Phycocordibacterales; family XYD1-FULL-46-19; genus JAUPUJ01. The sequence goes on along the minus strand of JAUPUJ010000008.1, from coordinate 20,106 downwards.
AATATAATTGAGTCTAAATCAGAATTTAGGCGCTTAATAGAGTCGGGTGCTATTACCACACTCCCTCTGAAAGAAAAGATTCTAGACGCCGACACAGTCATTACGGAAACTACTATTTTAAAAATAGGTAAGAAAACGTTTATAAAATTAATGGTTTAAAAAACCCAGTATTTAAATACTGGGTTTTTTAAACTAGAATTGTTCTTCGTCTAGTAGTCCGTCTGGGATGTCAGCCTCATATTCATCATCGTCTGAATCTTCTGTAAAAAGAGGGCTCTCAGTGTCGTCTTCTATATCATCTTCCAACTCAAAAACTTCATTTATTACATCGTCGCTATCACTAAATACTTGATCGTCTGATTGGTCTTCAGGCATAAATTTAAATTATCTTTAAAACTTTTAAAATTAACAATATTTTTGCTATGATAATGCGGTTATAATAACTCGTCAAGACCTTAGAAGGTGAATATTTTTAGATAAGCCAGCTAAGGCGATGACAATAGCGTCAAATTCGTCATCAAGTTTAACTTCTGGGGGAATAGAAATCAACATTTTAGCCATTTTCATAATCTGATCCTTAGAGGCATTGCCGAAGCCAGTGATCGCCATTTTTATTTCAAGTGGAGTCATTTCTATTACAGGAATATTATTGGAGGCACATAAAAATATTAACATTCCTCTAACTTCTCCTATTTTCATAGCCGTTTTTTTATTATTAGCTATAAAAACGCTTTCTATATTAACTAGATCTATACTATAAGAATCTAATATTTTTTTAAAATCTAAACCCAAAGTCTTTAATCTGTCGGGGAAATTATCTTTTTTGTTACTGGTTAAGCAGGTGGAGTAAATAAGCTTTTCCTTTAATTTGGGTTGCTTATCTATAATAGCGATACCTAATCGGTCGTAGCCTGGGTCTATTCCTAAAATAATCATAAAATATAATATTTAGAATATTCTAAATATTGGCATTAGTATAAATACTTTTCACATCCTCATGTTCTTCTAGAATGTCTATAATATTTAGCAAATTTTCTGTATCAATATCAGAGAGGGGGATTATAACATTAGCCCCATACCCATTTTCATTTTTAGTAAAAGCCCACAAAGCTGAATTTTGAGCCCCTAAAGAAATACCTTGTTTAGATAAAAGATGTTTAATTTCCGGGGTGGTGCGATTTTTATTGTCGGTAATACCTTCAATAATAATAGCCACTCCACCGGGACCATAAGCCTCATAAATTACTTCTTCTAAGTTATCGCCATTATTTGATTTACCTTTTTCTATAGCCCGAGCAATATTATCGGCTGGCATATTTACAGCTTTAGCTCGGTCTATAACCGCTCTTAAACTAGGTGAGTTAATATCCCCAGAAACTCGCTTCGATTCCATAGCGATAGCTTTGGCGTGCATGGAAAATGTTTTACTTTTCTTTGCATCTTCAGAAGCTTTTTTGTGTTTGATTTTTGACCATTTATTATGTCCAGACATTTTTTGAAAGTTAGGCGTCTATAGTTTTAGAATATACCAAGTTCTTAAAAATTTCAAAAAAGAGCTAATTATTAGGAGGAATTAAACCTAGGTGATTGTAGCCTTTAGTTGTAAGTTGGCGACCTCGAGGAGTTCTTTCTATTAATCCACATTGAATTAAATATGGCTCATAAACATCCTCAATAGTGGCTTCTTCTTCCATAATAGATGTGGCTAAAGTGTTTAGACCAACAGGACCACCATTAAATTTTTCAGCTAGAGCTAACAGGACTGCTTTGTCAGCCGTTGATAAGCCAATATTATCGACCCCTAACATATTTAAAGCCTCGTTAACTGTGCTGTAAGACAAGGGTAAATTTTTAACCTCTGCATAATCCCGAGCTCTTTTTAAAAGTTGGTTAGCTATTCGAGGTGTAAAACGACTTCTTTTAGAAATTTCAGTAATAGCCCCATCTTCAATATTGGTGTCTAAAATATTAGCAGACCTTTTGATAATTTTACTAATATCTTCCTCAGTATAAAATTCTAGTCTATGAGTACCGCCAGAGAAACGACTCCGTAGGGGAGCAGACAAAAGGGCAATTCTAGTGGTGGCAGCAATTAAAGTAAAAGGGGGTAGTTCCAATTGAATCACCCGAGCACCTGGACCTTTGCCAATAATAATATTTAAACTACCTTGTTCCATGGCTGGGTATAAAACCTCCTCAATCATCTTATTTAGACGATGAATTTCGTCGATAAATAAAATATCTCCAGGTTCTAGGTTGGTTAAAATAGAAGCTAGGTCGCTGACTTTTTCTATGGCCGGGCCAGAGGTTGATTTAATCTGGCTCCCTAATTCTTTGGCTATTAAATAAGCCAAAGTGGTTTTACCAAGACCGGGGGGGCCATAAAATAGGAGGTGTTCTGGTGGGTGATTTCTTAAACTGGCCGCATTTAAGAGAATTTTAACATTATTTTTAATGTTTTCTTGGCCAATATACTCAGTCCAATTGTCAGGTCGAAGAGACTTGTCTAAAAACGAATCGTTCTTTATAATGACACCCTTAGCGTCTTTGGGATCTGGCTTACTTGACATATTTTTTATATTGTGATAAGATGTTCTAGTTAAGGTATTTACAGTTTTACAAATTCATTGAGATCATAAACCTCTAAGCAATTTACGTCTATGACGTAACGGGTTTGTTAGAGAGGACATTTTGGTGGTACATCTAGTAATGTACATGTCTGAAATTATCCTCAACAGCTCACCTAACTTTATTTGCACAAATGAAGAGATTGCTTAGAGGTTTATGGGCTCAATTCTAGTTTTTATAAATACACAATCTGATACAGGTTGTGTATTTTGTTTTAAGGTGCTGATTGTCTATATGATTTCTTCATATAAATCAATAACTCGAGAGAGTTCACGGAAAGAAGTTGTACCCTCAACTACTTTTAAAATTCCATCTTGTCTCATATCCAGAATACCTTGGGGGATAGCGGCAATCCTAATATCTTTTTCATTAGGATTAGTAGTGGTGACAGTTGCAATACTATTATCCATATAGATCGCTTCAAATAAACCAAGACGGCCACTATAGCCAGTGTCATTACACTCGGGGCAACCAACTGCCTCATAAGTTTTGTCGACTGATGGTACGACAAAATCCACTTTCTTTTTTTTGATACTTTCTAAAACTTTTATAATTAATTCTTTTTCAGATTCAGGAATAGCTATCTCTTTTCGGCAATTAGAACAAAGTTTACGAATCAATCTTTGGGCGATCGATAAAGTTAATGCTGAACTAATTATTTTAGAATTAACTCCCAAGTCAATTAGGCGGGGAATGGTACCAGCTGAATTATTGGTGTGCAGGGTTGAGAAAACTAAGTGACCAGTTAGAGCTGAATTAATAGCAATTTTAGCCGTTTCAGAATCTCTAATTTCTCCCACCATCATAATATCTGGATCTTGACGGAGGGCACTACGCAAACCAGAGAGGAAAGTATAACCCTTTTGTCTATTAACCTGAGTCTGATTGATGCCTTTCAAATGGTATTCAATTGGATCCTCAATGGTAATTATTTTACTTTCAGGTGAATTTATCCTTTGGAGAAATGAATACAGAGTGGTGGTTTTTCCAGAGCCGGTGGGACCAGTTAAAAGAATTAAACCGTTTGGTTTATTAATTTCTCGGTCGAAGATTTCCATTAAGTCACTGGTGATACCAAGTTTTTCGAAGGTTACCTCAATGTTTTTAGGATTGAGCACTCTCATTACAATTGATTCACCATAAGCTCCAGGAATAACTGAGGTTCTAATTTCAATCTCAGTATCGCTACCAGCTTTAATAGAGAAGCGCCCGTCTTGAGCGGTTTGTTTTACGTTTAATTTTAGACCGGATACTAATTTGATTCGAGACAGAATAGGTCGATAAATTTTTTGATGAAAATTAATTACATCTTGAAGCACACCGTCGATTCGATAACGTAGTCGAATATCATCAGCCTCTGGTTCAATGTGAATATCAGAAGCGGAAATAGCTAAAGCTCCAGAGAGAATGATTTCTAAAATGGCGGAGATGCCACCCTCTTTAAGAGCTACTTCATTTTCTGATTCCATTTTTTCTCTAATATCGGACAATTGTTTGAATTCTTGTAAAAATTCTTCGATATTGGCATTAGAAATATCAATGGTGCCAGCCTCACTTTTTTTAGATTTAGAAATTTCAGCGTAACGCTCTAAAGCTCTATCTAAGCTTAAAGTAGAAGCTAAATAAAGAGTGGGGCGATAATTTTTAGTTTCTAAATCAGAAACTATTTTGGCCACTTCAGGATTATTGGGGGAGACTACGGCGACAGAAATGTTTTTCCCGACAATTTTAAAAGCCGCTATTTTAGCTAATCTCGCTTCTTCTTCAGGTATTAAACGCAGGGCATCGGTATTAATTGAAAATTTTGAAAGATCTATATAAGGCAGTCCTAGGCGAACTGACATGGTCTGAGCTAAATTCTCAGCTTCTTTTAGGTGGAGTTCAGATAATCTTTTATCTTGTTTTTCTTCGTCAAAAGTTCTGATCATTGGTTCTATTGTACAGTAAAACAGAATCTAAAAACAATTTTCTCATGTTTATTGCCGACATAGAGCGAGGGAAATGTAAAAGTAATCTTTTATATTTCCGATCCGAGGAGTCAACAAAAAGTTTATATCTTTTATTAGCGCGCGCTGAGTACATTACTAGCACACTCTTTTGCTGGTGCAATAATTATCCTGTGGACTAACTCTGTTTATTTGGATTAAATAGGAAAATTTTGTAAAAGAATCGATCAAATTAGACCGAAAATAAGCCTTAAATAGGCCCTATTTTAACTATTGACAAAATAGATAGTATTTGCTATAATATAAGAAGTGAGGTGTTAGTTATTTTGACAATTTTTTCAACAAAAGCCCTGTGGGCAGAGGAGAAATGAGCCATGAGATACGCATTGGTTATTATGTTGGCAGTTATGGCTGTGGTTGTGTCTGGTTGTGCTACGGCTCCGAGTAGTGGTGTCAATTACCACTACGGGTCACGTTTACCCTTGGCTCCGGCGCCTGTTGTGGTGGTGGAAACACCACCTCAACCTCGTGAAGTCTGGATTGAGACGTCGCGCGGGTCGGTTCAAGCTTGGCAACAAGGTGGTCAGACGTACATTGTAGATGGTTTGGGGCAGACGATTCCCGTACCCTCTGGTGTTGGTCTCGATATTGTCTACGCCAATCCCGGGGATATTCGAGTGATGCGGCAGGAAGACCGAGCGGACTTTCATAGTATGTTACGGGCCGACCAGCAGAATCATAATCAATCTATGAACTGGGCCCGGTATCGTCTTCAAAGAGACCAGCAAGAACACCGACAGGAGATGGAAGAACGTCGGCAGGACCTGCGGGAACAGGAGCAAGTAATAGAGACTCTGGAGGATTTGAATAGGATGAGGAATCAAAATGTTCTCTTGGGAACAAATACGATTCCGACTCCGGCACAGGTTCAAGAACGGAGACAGATGCCTGTTTTCGTTCGGGTTCCTGAGCAGAGAGGAGCTAGGTCAACAGTACCTTCAGTCTCCAAACCATTAGTTGTCGAGCGTCGGGTAGAACGAGCGGAAGTTGTTGAACAGCAACGTAAGCCGGTGGTGGTTCCGCCTAAAAAGCGCACTTCGGCCCCAGTTGTTACTCGTGAGCCAGTAGTCACAAGGCAATCAACCTCTGCGAGACCTGAAAGGCAGAAAATGGTCGTGCGACCCGAAGCTGGTAGTCAGCCACGGACACGAGGCGAGCGCTAAACAACGGCGCTCAATTAGATCTTTAGATAAGCAGACCGAAAACTTCGCAAGAAGTTTCCGGTCTTTTGTTTTTTATAAAATGGGTCTATATTAAGATTATGGAAATAGAGACTCATAATTTAGAAGAAACCCATCAAGTAGCTGAAGATTTTTTATCTAAACTAAAAAATAATTTAGATAGATCCACGATCGTTTTTTTATCTGGAGACTTAGGGGCAGGTAAAACCGCTTTTACTCAAGGTCTGGCTAAGACACTTGGTGTGACCGAAGAGGTGACTAGTCCCACTTTTGTAATTCAGAAAATTTACCACTTACCGGTTGGGCAAAAGTTTAATAAAATGATACACATAGATTGTTATCGTTTGGAGAATGATCGTGATTGGGAAGTTTTAAATATGGATAATATTTTAACAGACCCGACTAATTTAGTAGTGGTGGAGTGGCCAGAAAAAATAGATCAATTATCAACATTAGAGGCAGTTAAAATAGAATTCAAATTCATCGACGAAAACACTAGAATTATAAAAATTTTACCATGACGACTAAAAAAAATATTAAAAAATTAGTGTTGTTTGATGCTCACGCTATTTTGCACCGAGCTTATCACGCCCTGCCTGATTTTATGTCAGCCGGAGGCGAACCCACTGGTGGTTTGTATGGGGTTACAACAATGTTGTTGAAAATCATTAAAGATTTGAAGCCAGATTATATGGCCGCCTGTTACGATTTACCAGAGCCAACCTTTAGAAAACAAGTTTATGCCGAGTATAAAGCGGGGCGAGCTAAAACTGACGATGCCCTGATTGCTCAAATGGATCGCTCGCGAGATATTTTTAAAGCTTTCAATATTCCTATTTACGATGCTCCTGGTTTTGAGGCCGATGATGTGATTGGTACTATTGTGGAGCAAGTTAAAGAAGAAGATGATCTGCAAACAATTATTGCTTCAGGAGATATGGATACTTTGCAGTTAGTGTCTAAAGATAAAGTCCTTGTTTATACTTTAAAGAAAGGTCTAAATGATACTATTTTATATAATGAAAAAGCGGTGGTTGATAGGTTTAAATTTAAACCACCATTTCTAGTCGACTATAAAGGTTTGCGAGGTGACCCGTCTGACAATATTATTGGTATTGCCGGGATTGGTGAAAAAACAGCCACCGATCTAATTTCTAATTTTGGCACGATTGAAAATATTTATAAAATTTTAGAAAAAGATGACGCTAAAATATTAAAAGCCGGGATCAAGCCCAGAATTGTTAATTTACTTAAAGAAGGTGAGGAAGAAGCTTTGTTTTCTAAAACTTTAGCCACCATCAGAAGAGATGCTCCTATTAAATTTACTTTACCAATAGATGTGTGGCAAAGTCATCTAGAATTTTCTCAAATTGAAAAATTGTTTAGCGAATTAGATTTTAAAAGTTTAAGTGCCCGAGCTAAAAATGTAGTTTTTGGTAGTAGTTCTGAAATACTAGATGACTCAGCGACTGAGGCAGTTGTTGATCCGAAACTTTTTACTGAAGCTCAGATTGCTTTATGGGTTTTAGATTCTGAAAAAACTATCCCTGATTTAGCTGATATAGAAAATTATACCGGTCAAAAAAAGTTAGCCGATGCTTTTAAATATCTCATGAAAGAATTAGAGGAGAAAGATTTACTTAAAGTTTACCGAGATATTGAATTGCCACTCGTGCCAATTATTCAATCAGCTCAGACTAGGGGGATTTTAATTGACCCCGATTATTTCGAAAGCCTGTCGGTAAAATATCATAAAGAATTAAATAAATTATCGGAGGAAATTTACAAAGAGGCTGGTCACGAATTTAATATTAATTCACCAAAACAATTGGGGGTGATTTTATTTGATGAATTAAAATTATCGGTCAAGGGTTTAAAAAAGACAGCTGGTGGCGCCAGGTCAACTCGGGAATCAGAATTAATTAAACTGGCTGAAGTTCATCCGATTGTAGATTTAATCTTACAACAAAGAGAAATTCAAAAATTGGTTACGACTTATATTGATGTCATTCCAAAGTTGGTCGATGATCAAAATAGGTTACACTCAAAAATGAATCAGACTGGGGCTTCGACGGGGCGTATGTCTTCTAGTGATCCTAATTTACAAAATATTCCAGCCGATATTGATAAGGGAGAAGAAATTCGTCGTGGTTTTGTGGCGACCCCAGGCCATTTATTTGTGGCTATAGATTATTCTCAAATTGAGTTGCGGGTTTTAGCTATATTATCTCGTGACCATGATTTACAAGAAATTTTTAGAAACGGTAAAGATGTTCATAGTTCGGTAGCGGCGAGAGTGTTTAATGTTCCTGAACAAGAGGTGACTAAAGATATGAGACGCAAGGCCAAGGTCATTAATTTCGGCATCATTTATGGAATGGGAGTTAATGCTCTAAAAACTAATCTGGGTGGAACTAGGGAAGAAGCTCAAATTTTCTATGATAATTACTTTGCCACTTTTCCTACTATTAAAGCTTATTTTGATAATGTAATTTCCGATGCTTATTTAAAAGGTTATACAGAAACTTTATTTGGTCGGCGACGTTATTTCCAAGGTTTAAAATCAAGATTACCTTTTGTTAGAGCAACTGCTGAGCGGGGAGCGATGAATGCACCTCTGCAAGGCACTGCAGCTGATATTGTAAAAATAGCCATGATTAAAGCTGAAGAGTCTCTAAAGAAAGCCAATCTTTATAATCATTGTCATCTTTTATTACAAATTCATGATGAGTTAATTTATGAGGTAGAAACTGAGTATTTAGATCGGGCGGTAGAGATTATAAAAAAAGAAATGACTCAAGTTTTAGAGAGTGATATTCCTCTAGATGTAGGGGTAGAAGTGGGGGAAAATTGGGGTAATTTGCAGTCTTTTGATATTTAAGGTGTAGTTTATCCACATTGACCTTTTTATTGAAAAAAAAGGTTTAAAATGGTATTGTCCAGGTATCGAATAGCTTTGAATTACGAAACTAGCTTTGTTACTCATATGGATTTTTCATTAAATTCATATAGTAAGAGTGAGTTTCGTAATTCAAGGTAAAAAAGTTCAAAGGTCGATTTATAGTATTAAATCACAAAAATATGTCAAAAAACGCAATTATTTCTATCATTGTAATTATCCTTATTATCGTTGGAATTCTATGGTACGTTAAGCAAGGAGATACTACTGAAATAGTAGACGATGCAACTATGGTAGATGATGGAACAGGTTCATTCACTACTCCAGACGCAGATACTACTACTGATGAGACTATGGTTCCAGCTGACACTACTACTGATGCTTCTGTTGATGCTACAGTGGAAACTGAAGCTGCTATCTAGTAAGTTTTATGTTTAAACATAAAAAACCGCCCAAAAGCGGTTTTTTTGTTTGATTTTATACCATCTAAATTTAGGGTTATAATGAGTATATGATTAAAACTTTTAGCGAGCAGGTAAAAGAGATTGTGAAAAATATCCCCAAAGGCCAGACTATGACTTATAAGGCGGTGGCTACTTTGGCTGGTAATGAAAAAGCCAGTCGAGCAGTGGGAGCTGTTATGAGAAATAATTTTGACCCTAATATTCCATGTCATCGAGTGGTTAAATCAGACGGTAGTATGGGTGGGTATAATCGGGGTGGGGCTACTAGGAAAGCTGAAATCTTAAAACAAGAAAGTCTTGATAATAAAAAATGATTGCCTCAGATAAAACTAATCAAATGAAAGAAATTAAAGATGAGATTTTAAATTTAACATCTTCACCTTTATATAAATACAGATCAGAGAACAATTTTTTGCCGGTGATTGGTGAAGGTAATCACGATGCCGACATAATGTTTATAGGTGAGGCTCCAGGAAAAAACGAAGCGCTGACGGGGCGCCCTTTTTGTGGGGCTTCTGGTAAAGTGCTAGATGAATTACTTGAGAGCGTAAATTTAAAACGAGCTGATGTTTATATTACTAATATTGTAAAAGATAGACCGCCTGGTAATCGAGACCCCTTACCTGAAGAAATAAAATTTTATGCCCCATTTTTAGAGCGTCAAATAGATATTATAAAACCGAAAATAATTGCTACTCTGGGGCGGTTCTCAATGACTTTTATTTTAGAGAGGTATGGGTGCAGTGAACAAAATAAGACAATTGGCGAACTTCACGGCCAGCAAGTAAGGATTAGTACTAATTTCGGTGATATAATTTTAATACCGCTTTACCATCCAGCGGCTTCTATTTATAATAGACACCTCAAAGAATCTTTAATGACAGATATTAAAATTGTAAAAACTCTCACTACTTAATTAAATATGGCTAAAAAAATATCGATATTATCTTGGAATGTAAATGGAATTAGAGCTGCTGAAAAGAAGGGTTTTATCGATTTTCTAGAAAATAGCCCCTATGATATTGTGGCGATTCAAGAAACTAAAGTTTCTCACCCAGAGCTTCTCTCAGACAAATTACGTCACCCTAAAGGATTTAATTCATATTGGCAGTGTGATGATGTTAAGAAGGGTTATAGTGGGGTTGCTGTTTACTCTAAATTGGTCGCTGAAAAAGTGGTGACCCAATTTCCAGGGACCTTATCTAAAGAAGGGCGAGTGATTGAATTACATTTTAAAGATTTTATTTTCTTAAATATTTATTTTCCTAATGGGGGATCTGGTAGTGAAAGGCTAAAATACAAATTAGAGTTCTATAAAGTTTTTGTTGAGTATGTAAATAAATTAAAAAAAATAGGTAAGCCGATAGTTTTTTGTGGTGACGTTAATACTGCTCATGCGGAAATAGATTTAGCTCGACCTAAGCAAAATGAAAATACTTCAGGTTTTATGCCTGTTGAACGGGCTTGGCTTGATCGCTTTGTAAAAGAGGGTTTCATAGATACCTTCAGACTACTTCATCCAGAGGAAGTGAAATACAGTTGGTGGGATTTAAAAACAGGAGCCAGAGCTCGCAATGTCGGCTGGAGAATAGATTACTTTTATACCACTTCTGATTTAAAATCTAAAATTAAAACAGCAGATATTTTAACGGAAGTCTATAATTCTGATCATGCGCCTGTAATTTTAGAATTGGCCATTTAAAATGCTTTATCTAATTGTTGGTAATGATATAAAAAAGAGTGAAGCTAAATTAAAAAATTTAGTGGAGTCTATTTTGAATAAAAATAAACAAGCCGAAGTTTTTAATTTAGATGACGAAAATTTTAGTCAGAAATATTTTGAAGAGTTGCTCGTCAGTCAGGGTTTATTTTCCAATCTCTATGTAGTTAAAAGTCGTGGTTTGTGGGGGAGTAAAGAGCGAAGCGAGTGGCTACTCGAATATATTTCTGAGATTAAAAAATCAGCTAATGTTTTTATTTTTATAGAAGAAATTTTAGATAAAAAAATATTTAAAAAATTAGAATCTAAAGCGGAACAGGTTTGGGAGTTTGATGGTAAAGACAAGATTAAAATTGATGATAAATTTATTTTTTCTATTGGGGAGGCTTTTGGAGCTCGCGATCGGAAGAAGTTGTGGCTGGCTGTAGCTAAGGCCAAACTTAAAGATATTCCCGCCGAAATAGTGTTCTGGCAAATTATAAATTCTCTTCGCAATATCACCGCCGTGTTATTGCAGGCCGATTTAAAGATTTTAAAATTACATCCGTTTGTGATTTCTAAAGCTAAAACTCAAGCTCAGAATTTTACCTTAGAAGAAGCTCAAAATTTACTGACAAAATTATTTAACCTTTATCACGATAGTCGCCGGGGAGGGTTAGACCTGTATGATAGATTAGAGAGATTTAGTTTGGAAGTCTAGATTTTTGTGCCCCGCGCACACAAATCCCCGCCGTTTTTAGGAGGTATTATAAAATGGCGGGGATTGCTCTCTTAACTTTTCAATTCTTTACATAACTTATCGTATTGCTTTATGAGTTGGTAGTTATCAAGATCAGCTGCAGACGTATCATATTTTTCTGGGTTAATGGCTCGTAAAGCTTGACGAGCTTTTTCAAAAACTTCGTTTATTCTTTCTTCTGATGGTTTCATTGGATCAATCATGTTTTCATAACTACTCAATAAACTAGATTTTCTGACTAAGTATTTTAATTCAGTGGCATCTTCTGGTTTTGTTCCAGGAGAAAAATCTAAAAATAGCTGTGGTACTGCTTCTCTCATTCTAGCACGGAATTTCGGACTTTCTTTAAAAAATCTCCCGTAATCTTCATGAGATTTTATTTGGTCAAAGACTTTCATTTGCAAATTATCGTCCGAAAAAATCAGCGATTCTGCATGATAATTTGAAAGTGGTTTTCCTTTCAAATAACTTCTTAAAACAGAACTGAAATCAACACTCGGGCTACTTTGATAAATTTTGTATATCGTTTCAATTTCTGTTTTATCGGCGTCACCAGCTATTTTTTGATATTCTTGACCGATTGCTTCCGCAAGAACTTTTGGTAATTCTTTCGGAACACCTTGTTTTCTCATCAGTTCTACTGCTCTAGTCACAAAAAATTCTTTCTCCCTTTCCTTTTCCTGTTCTTGTTCCGCTATAAACCTTTGTCCAAGAGCGATAAGTTGATCTTCACTTACGTTGGTCAAATCATATTTTTCACTGAAATTTTTAACGGCGACATCTTTAAAATACACTTTTTCCTTTTCATCCAATTTATCAATCGGCAGTACTTCTGGGGTGGGTTGATTAGAACCCTCGATTTTCAAAGCATAGTAAGATAATAAATGGTCTAACTGCTCTTCTCTATTTGGGGTTGTTTCTGTAAGATTTTGTCCGATAGCGTGTACCACAGGTTCCATTCTCAAAAGTGTATGGTCTAAACCTTCAACCTCTTTTGTATCTAAATTTCTTTTTGCCCAGGTCGCATCAATAATTGTTGCGTTAGCCCCGCCTTCTTGCGATATGGTAACAAATGTATTCCACGCATGCCCAGTTCTTCTTTTTAAATCAATCTGATTTTTCTTTTCTCTTTTTGGAGCAAACTCGTCCATCCCTCTCTCATACAAAGCGTAGGTGTCACGAAGTCGGCTAAATCTTGTTTGGTTTACTTTTAACGCCTCAAAAACTGCTTTGACTGAACTAGCAAAATTTCTACAAACACCATTTCCTTCCCAGCTTGGATCATTTCTCCTACTAAGTCCTTCTTGTAATAATTGTTGAACAGTATTTTTATCTGCTCCTGTTTTTTTTAGTTCGAGGGGAGAAATATCGTTATCTTCCCCCACATCACTCCATTTATATTTTGTTAAATCTATGACTATACGTGTTGCTAATTCCACTCCTTGTTTCGGTGTGAGAGCGTCTATATGCTCAATTCCTAATTCTTTTAGAGTTTCTACGTCATCTTTTTCAAGATAGGAAGAAATGAAAGCAAAAAGTTTTCTTTCCCAATCCTTATCTTTTATTGTTTCTTGGTAAGTTGAAGCACCTGGATCGGTTCCATCTAATCTGCCCTTACCCATCAAATAAGTTTTAATGGATTCTGGAATTTCGTGGGATTGCTCCGATGGAGCAATCCGAGGATTAAACGCATTAAGTTGAGAAAAAGCTATTTTTTCATTTTCTCCAGTCTGAACTTCAAGTAAAGGTTTCTGCGTCAATCTTTCTTCATTTTCCCGAGATCTCAAAAAATGTTCCTTTGCTTCATCCCACGAGTCAAATTCTTTATAACTCGCCCCAACGTAATATCCATTTTTTGAATCTACAAGTCCGGGAAGTACAACACGAAATTTTCCCTCTTTTGTTTCGTCAATACGGAAAAAATGTTTTTGGTATGTTTTCTCAAGTGAAGCTCTTTCAAATAAAACCCTATCGGCTTCTCGGGATTTTTCTATTGCCTGTTCAGCTTCTTCTCTTGTGGTAAAATTTTCCCGTCTTGTTCCAACAATTAATTCTCTTTTTTTATCAAACAAACCAGGCAAGACAACCTCAAAGCCTCCTTCTATTTCATTGGCATTATAAAGACCTCTGTCAATTTTCTTGCTCTCTGGTTTAGGGGCTTCTTTCGGTGTTTCCGTAGGAGGTATTTGTGGTTGTTCAAATTTTTCCATATTTTGATTTTTGTTCCCTCGACCGCAGGAGCGGACGAGGTGAGCAGGTTAGAGTGTACGATTCAATTCTGGTGCCCCGTGCAGGAATTGAACCTGCGACCGTTCGCTTAAAAGGCGACTGCTCTACCATCTGAGCTAACGGGGCATATGGATATGTTTACGGCATTATCTTACCTAAAAAACCTTGTTTTGTCTACGTTTCTCGTTTAGTATATCGGGATGTTGAAGAGGCAAAAATATCTCGTTTTATATAATATTCGCTCTAGCTATAATGTGGGGGCTATTTTTCGTACCGCCGACGCTGTTGGTATTGATAAAATATTTTTAGTCGGAGTGACACCGTGTCCACTCGATAAGTTTAAAAGGGCTAATTCTAAAATTTCTAAATCAGCTTTGGGGGCAGAAGTTTCTGTAGCTTGGGAATATAGAAAAACCATTAGTCCTTTATTGAAAAAATTTAAAAAAGATGAGGTCGAGATTGTGGCCTTAGAACAATCGCCAGATTCTATTGATTACAAAAAAATAAAATTAACAGGAAGTTGGGTGCTAATTTTAGGAGAAGAGACCAAAGGTTTAGAGGATAATATTTTAAAACAATGTGATGTGGTGGCTGAAATTCCTATGGTCGGAGCTAAAGAATCTTTAAATGTTTCAGTGGCAACTGGAGTGGCCTTGTTTGAATTTATAAAGTAGAAAATTATTTTTGACACTCAGGGCAAAAATGGGTCCCACGGCCAGCGTGTTTTATTTTTAAAATAAGTGTGCCACAAGTTTTGCATTCTTTGCCTTCACGGCCGTAAACTTTTAAATGTTTAACAAAGCCACCTTTAGTCCCATCAGCTGTGACATAATTTCTAGCCGAGGTTCCTCGACTTTTAATTGATAATTTCAAGACGCTAATAATGGCGTTTCGGAGGTTTTTTATTTCGCTATCTGTTAGTAAAGACGCTTGTTTATCTGGTTTAATTCCGGAAATGAAACAAGCTTCATCAATATAAATGTTTCCCAAACCGGCAATATAGTTTTGGTCGAATAAAGCTTTCTTAATGGATCGATTTTTAAAACGAGTAAAAATACTTTTCAAAATATCTTCTGTAAAATAAACAGATAGAGGTTCTACTCCATAAGGTTTGAGGGTTTTATTTTTTTCATCCTCTGTCATAAGGCGAGCCCAGCCAAATTTTCTCATGTCATTAAAATAAAGATTACCACCATCTTTAAATTTTAAATTAATCCGAGTAAATTTATTCGGTAAGTCGGTGGCTCCGCCTGGTTGGGGGTGGCCACCAATTACGATCTTGCCTTTCTGGGGGGTGAATATTAATTGGCCAGTCATTTTTAAGTGGATTAGTAAAAAATAGGGAATCGCTGTTTTAGATATTTGATTTAAAGAGATAATAATAATTTTAGCTCGGCGCGAAACCTCAGATATTTTTAAGCCCTTAAGTTGTAATTCAAATTCTTTAATAGTTAATGGGGCTACTGTTTTAGCGTGATCAACAAAAACACTGCCAATGGTTTGGCCAACAATTGTTTTTTTTAAATCTCTAACTATTGTTTCGACTTCTGGTAATTCAGGCATGTTTTCGTATAACAGATAATAGTTTAAAAAGCACGAATATTTTTCTGTTGAAAAATTTATCTGCTCGAGCCGTCGCTCTGCGTAAGGCTTTTTAAACCATTATCTGCTAGAAGTTTAATTCTTGGATCGTTTCTGGAGTAGGTTAGTTAGTTCCTCTCTAGCTACCCCCGCATCGCTCCAGGGCTCTTTAGAGCCCTTAGGGCGCATAATATAGGGGTCGGTGCCCTTACCTGTAATAAATACTACAGAACCAGCTTCTGCAAGCTCTAAAGCCTTACGAATAGCTAGTCTGCGGTCTAATATGACATCTTTAGGCGTATTTTTAATACCACTGGCGACCATATTTATAATTTGATTAGGGTCTTCATCATAAGGGTCTTCATCTGCTAGAATAATGTGGCTACAATAACGATCGGCTATTTGACCCATATGTTCTCTTTTCCATTTATCACGCCCGCCACCAGTGGAACCTAGAACACAGATTTTTTTATGATCTCTATAAACGCCATACACTTTCTCTAAAGAATCTGCGGTGTGGGCATAATCGACAATAACACTAAAATTCTGAAGCTTGGCCAAGGTCTCGTCTTGAGGAAATATTTTTTCAACTCGGCCTGGGATACCCCCAAAATTTTCCAAAGCTTTTTTTATGGTTTGTAAGTTAACTCCTAAATACTCTGCGACCTTAATAGCTAAAAGAATATTGTATAAATTAAATGTTCCCGCTAAATGGGCTTGAATTTTTGTATTTTTATAAGTGAAAAATAAACCATCAACAGTGAGAGTGTGAGGCTCAGCTTCTTTAATATTGACTTTAACAATATTTTTAATTTGAGGCAGGGTAAAAACTTCGGATTCTAAGTCGTCGCCATTTAAGACTAATATTTTATTTTTTTTACTAGATCGGGCTAAAGATTTTACTATCTTTAATTTGGCTTGTTTATATTTTTCATATGAGCCGTGAGATTCAATATGTTCGGGTGATAAATTGGTAACAATGAGTGCATTTAAGTTGATGAATTTATGGCGCCATTGCTTAGTGCCCTCTGAGGTCATTTCAACTATAGCGTGAGTCACTTTTTTAGTTTTAGCTTCAGCTAAAAATTTATGTAAAAAAGCTCGGCCAGGCATAGTCATTTTTAGCATATTAGGTCTGGAATCAGAGCCAATTTTGAAACGAAGAGTAGAAGCAATGGCGGTATTAAATCCAGCTTCTTCTAAAATGGCGTTTAAAATTTCAGTCGTACTGGTTTTACCTTTAGTGCCGGTGATACCTATAACCACCATATTTTTGGTAGGGAATCGGTAGTAAACAGCCCCAACAATAGCAATTAGTAAATGATATAAACTAAAAACAAAAGACGGAACTATTTTTTTGATGATTGATTTCATATTTATTTTTTAAAAAATTGGTCAATATTTTTTTTGATTTTATAAAGATAATACCAGAAGGGCAATGTGGGTAGATCTAGTAATTGGCCAAAATCTTTAATTTCACCCGTAAATTGTTTTTTGAAAGCAGTGATATTTTTCCAAGAGTCATTATTTTTATCATCCGAACTAATTCCGCCGAAACTATAACTGGCAGCGCCTCTTTTCTGACTTTCTAAAAACCCGTGCCAATGAGCTAGATATGTAGGAAATTTGTCTCGATTGTGCTCAGATGAACCCCCAAAAACATGAAGAGCTGTTTGTCCGTATATGGTTATTAAATTAGCAGCTAAAACTTCGTCTTCAAATTCTGCTAATACCAAAAAGCCTTGGTTAAATTCCTCGGTTGTTTGTAAAATATGGCGATAGTAATTTTCTGGGTGGAGTTTAAAATGACCTCGGAGCGAAGTTTCTCTAAGTAAGTTGTAAAAAATATCAAAATAGGAATCTAAATTAGAATTTATAATTTTAATTTTAGTGCCTCGACTTTGGGCACTCCGAATAGAGTAGCGGGTGTTTTTAGGTAAAGTGCTAATTAGTTCTTCCTCATTTTTTTTAATATCAGTAATCCATTCAAAACGAGGTTGGGCTAAAACCGTATGGTAACCATTTTCTGGTGAGGCCTTGATTTTGTGTTTTAAAAAATGGAGTATTTTATGATTAAGTCCTTGGGGGTCAAATCTAATAAAAGCGATTTTATTTTTTTTGGCCCAAACTCTCAATTCTTTAATAAATGAATTAATTGTTTCTTCATCTATATTGTCAGATAGAGCAATTGGACCATGGGGGATATACATTTGTTTAGTCGAGCCTGTAAGAGTACTGACTAAACTTTGAAAGAAAAATTGCGCTTGATCGTTTTTATTTAAAATAAATCTATATACTTCAACCCCTGTTCTTTTCTCTTGCCACTTTTTATATAAAAAACTTTGGGTAAAATGACCACCTAGGTTATTGATCTCGGTGTCGTACTCGTTATCTTCTAAAACTCTAAAAGTAAAATCGTTCATAATTTACTGTCGGCCTAAAATTTTGATTGCTAATTTTATTTTTTCATCAACTGTGGTGGCGTCAGAAATTGAAATTTCTTTAAAAATATTTCTAATATCAGAAAGGTTATAGCCTAGAGCTACTAAAGCATCGATCACGTCGTGGTCAGCTTTAGAAAATCCTTTATCGCTTTCTGTAAGAGTACCAAGTTTGTCACGCAATTCGATAATAATCTTCTCGGCGCTTTTTCGACCAATACCAGAGACTTTGGTTAGATAACTAATATTTTCTGACAAAATTGCTTGGCGCAGAGTTTCTGGGGGTGCGAGTGATAAAATAGACAAGGCACTTTTGGGTCCAATACCGGAAATGCCGACCAAGAGTTTAAAAAACATCAGTTCATCTTGGCTGGTAAAGCCGTAAAGATCTAGTGCATCTTCCTTAACTACTAAGTGAGTTTTAAGGGTGATTTCTGCTCCAATTATAAGACCAGTTAGAGTGTGTTCTGTGACATAAACTATATAACCCAAGCCCCCAGTTTTTACTAGTATAGATTTAGGATATAAGTCTAGAATTTCGCCTTGTAAGTAGCCAATCATTAATACATATCATACATTTTGCTTATAACCCTTGCAATTTAAGCTAATATTATGTAATATTCTTCGCGTATGCCAATAACTAAATCTGCTAAAAAAGCTCTGCGAGGAAGCGCCAAAAAACGTGTTTTTAACAATGCTCGTAAAAAAGCTATGAAAGATAGCGTTAAAACTATCAAAAAGTCTTTAATGATAAAAGATGTAAAGACTGCTGAAAGTAAAATAGCCGAAGCCTACCAGGCGATTGATAAGGCGGTTAAAAGAGGAGTGATTAAGAAAAATACAGCTTCTCGTAAAAAATCTCGATTAGTTAAATCTATTTTAAGAACTAAAGCTGCTCAGTAAAACATTAAAAAAGCGCCGATTACCCGGCGCTTTTTTAATGTTTAGAAATAAATATAGCCAGTCGTTTGTGTTCTACAATTAGTTCGTTTAAACCTGTAGGGTAGTCGCGAAGAGATCGGTCTATGTTTTGGTAAGTATATCTAATATTTTCTCCATAAAGGGTGCCTGGATCATTAGCTATGAATTCTTTTTTGTCATCATCATAACCCTTAATCATAAACATGTGGTGTATGGGGCCGGGTGGTTTGAAATACGGGTTACCCAAAGTTTGGCCATTGGTTGGTATTAAAACTATTTTATTATTATCGATTGCATTTTTAATATCATTCAAGCTAACATTTTGAGCGACTTCTACATTTTGGTGGCCGAAGTATTTTTGAAAACGAAGGGCAGTATCGTGAGTTGAGGTGTCTAAAAAATTTCCATAATTACGATCTTGCCAAGTGACTAAGTTTAATATTTTCATGCGAGCCAAAATTGGATCAAGAGGAGACTCGGTGATCCAATGCCAAACCATAACCATTAGCGCTTCTTCGCAACCATATTTTTGGCGAGGGTCGTCCCATTCGCCTAGGGGAGCCTGGGTGGTAAAGGGGATGCTAGCGATGATTTTTGTTTTTGATAATAAAAATTCCTTGTCGGCTGTTACTTTAGATATTGGTTTGGTAACTAAACTCTTTTCACTGGTTGAATAATATTCACCTAAAGTGGTGCCTGATGATATTTCCAAACTAATCTGTTCATTAAATTTTTGGGGAATGTTCTTGGTTTCTATTTCCGATTTAAAAATTAAATTATCAATATAATTCCAAGCTAAAAAACTGGAAGATTGAAATTGACTAGTAATAAATATTGAACCCGCAGTAGCTAAAGTGCCTGAGACTATAATAATGAGGAGAAATTGATTAATTGTAGACATAAAACTTTTAGGGCCAAGTGGTAGAAAAATGTGCTCTCACCAAGAATCGAACTTGGATCACGGGTTCCGCAAACCCGCGTTCTATCCATTAAACTATGAGAGCCTAAGGAAATCTAAAAATTAGACTACCATAAAATTTTTAAAATCCCAACTGCTCAGAAATTTTATCCAATATAGATTCTTCGAAGGGGGTTTCTAATAAAAAGTTATCTAAATAATCCCTAATTTGATCGGGGTCAATATCACCTAAAGGCACAATAAGATTAGGAAAGATTAAACGATTGGATTCGATCATTAATTTATAAGGCTCAGCATCGTCTTTTAAAGAGAAAGAACTGATTTCACCATAAGGGTATAAATTGTTTTTTATGCGAATACCTTGAGCTGAAATGACAA
>JAUPUJ010000007.1 GCA_030917625.1 Patescibacteria group bacterium | reverse complement strand
TCTTTTAATATTTGGCGGTCTTTAGGTATTCCCGAACATAGGATTTATTTTATGGATGCGAAAAGTAATTGGTGGAGCCCTGGTGATAATGGCCCATGTGGTCCTGATACTGAAATTTTTTACGATATCACAGAAGAAGGATTGGGTGATTTAACTCTGGAAGAATATTTAAGAGCCGACGACAACCAGCAAGTGGTGGAGATCTGGAATAATGTTTTCATGGAATATGAAAAAAGAGATGGTAAAGTTGTAGGAAAATTATCGCAGAAAAATGTTGATACAGGAGCTGGTCTTGAGCGTTTTGTGATGGCTCTCCAAGGTAAAAATAATATTTTTGAGACAGATTTATTTAGTTCTTTAATGGAAAGTATAGAAAGTTTAGCTATTAGCTCAAATAGTAAGTCTAGTCGTATTATCGCTGACCACCTTAGAACATCTGTCTTTATGATTGGAGACGGCGTGACGCCATCTAATACTGATCGAGGTTATATTCTAAGACGGCTTTTGAGGCGAGCTATTTTTAATACTATTTCTAAAAATCTAACCCAAGAACAAATAAATTCTTTAGTGGCTATTATTATTAATAAGTATCAATTTATATATCCCGAACTTCAAAATCTTTCTGATTTAATTAAAAAAGAAATTTTGACTGAAGCCGATAAATTTACTAAAACTCTTAAAGATGGATTAAGGGAATTTGATAAACTCTCTGGCTCTAATATATCGGGACCAGATGCTTTTAAACTCTTTACCACCTACGGTTTTCCAATAGAAATGACTAAAGAATTAGCTGAAAATAAAAATATCAGCATTGACCTAGAAGGCTATGCAGAAGAATTTAAGCGTCACCAAGAATTATCCCGCCAAGGAGCTGAGCAGAAATTTAAAGGGGGATTAGCAGATAATTCCGAAAAAACTGTTCAATACCACACGACTACCCACTTACTTCATCAAGCCCTCCGAGAGGTTTTAGGCGACCATGTTAGTCAGAAGGGTTCCAATATTACACCTGAAAGATTACGCTTTGATTTCACTCACACCGCCAAAATGACTGAGGCTGAGAAAAAGGAAGTGGAAGACATTGTTAATGATAAAATTTCAAAGCAGTTACCGGTTAATTCAATTATTTTACCTAAAGAAGAAGCTGAAAAAACAGGAGCCCTGCATTTCTTTGGCGATAAATATGGTGATCAAGTTAGTATTTACTATATAGGAGAAAATTTAGAATCAGCGTACTCTAAAGAATTTTGCGGTGGTCCTCATGTCACAAATACTATGGATTTAGGACGGTTTAAAATTATCAAAGAAGAAGCGGTGGCCTCTGGCGTCAGAAGAATTAAAGCTGTTCTAGAATAAAAACTAAAATTAGTTAACAACTTAAATTTACTCGTATTTTCTTTATTGCTATAATGTTTAGCAATATGTTTTCTTTCTTAAAATCACCCAAAATCAAAGACAGTCAATTTATTTTAATTTTTGACTTATCTAGTGGTGGACTACAATCTCATATTTTAGAAAAAAAAATCAATACCCCAACCAGAATTATTAATAATGGGTTCTTACCGTCACCTTATCTTGGTTCCAATGAAGCTTTTGATAACAGTAAAACAATCGAAGAGCTATTTATAAGATCCATCAACCGTCTAAATGAGAAATATAATCTTGACTGGGATCAAATATACTGTATTTTACCAACGCATTTACTAAAAAATGACCCCAATATTCTAAGGCATGCACCCGGAATTAAATCTAGATTCGATAAAGATTTAATTTTTAAAATTGCCAATAATCAGAAAAATAAGCATCTAAAAAAATACTCTACTGACAACAATACTGTCAATCTAATCGACGATGTCATTTTAAAAATCACTTTAGATGGTGAAGATTTAGATCATGTTAATAATATCTGTGAGGGTGATGAATTGTGTGTTCATCATTTCATATCTTCAGCTGAGACTAAATTGATTGATAATATTAAATCGACTATAGCTCGGTACTTAAAAACCAATAAGCCTATTTTCTTTTACAGCCGGCCTTTATCTATTTTTAAAACTTTAATTTCCGCTGATCATTTCAACTCACCTCAATCTATGATTATAGATACAAGTGGTAACACCACCGATATTATGACCATTAAAAACAATACTATTCACCAAATAGGCTGGATTCCGGTTGGTAAAAATACAATTACGAGACAAGTAGCCGAGAAAACAAATACTAGTTTTCATAATTTAAACAGTGAATTGCAATTGATATCAGAAAATCTAGTAAAAGCTAATACAAATTTAAAAAATGCATTAGACGATGCCCTAAATGAATGGAGTTATCAATTATTAGATATTACAGGGGTTGAAAATAGTAATTTACCGATAGGCATCTTGGTAGATGACAATATATCTTTGCTGTTATCTGATCATATTAAAAACAGACTGACCGAAGATAGGATTTTCATTATAGATAAAGGGTGGTTAGGGCTACCCACCACAGAAAACAAGTCTGAAATAGGGCCGTTTATAACTTCATTGTTTGTTGATAAATACTTGTGATATAATAATCAGACGGTTGATTGTCGACTTATTACTTAATTTAAATTTATTATTTACTAACGTGAATGACGAAAATCAAATACCTCATAGAAAAAGCTTAAGGGAAATATTACCTAAATCTGCTACTCGTAGTAGAAGAGTAGTCACCCGTGTAAATTCTGTACCAGTTAATGATGAAATGGATACAGATAATATTGATAATGAAATTAAAGAAGAAATGCCCATGTTTAATAACCGAAGACAAGGAGGAGGAGTACCTAAAAAAATGATTTGGGGTGGCGTCGTTTTAGCTATTTTATTTATAGTATTTGTAGGTTCGTCATTCTTTACTAGTGTTAAAGCGGTGGTGGTGCCAAAACAGGCTAAAATTACCGTTGATAATAGCGTTATTGCCACCAAAGATGGCCTGAGTGCTTCCAGTACAACCTTAGCTTTTAATACAGTCTCTAAAGAGATAACCAAAAGCGTAGAAGTGGCTTCAAATGGTACAGAAAATGTTTCTCGAAAAGCTACCGGTAAAATTACTATCTTTAATAATTTCGCCGCAGAAGAACAACTCTTAATTGCTAATACCCGGTTTGAAACTCCTGATGGTAAAATTTACCGTATTAGTGAGCCAGTAACTGTTCCTGGTCAAAAATCTCAGGCTGGTAAAACTGTCCCAGGGCAAATTTCAGTAACAGTAACCGCTGATCAAGCTGGTGATAGTTATAATGTTGATAAAGTTGATTTTACTATCCCAGGCTTTGAAGGCACCCCTAGATTTGATGGTTTCTATGCCAGAAGTATTACTCCTATAAGCGGTGGTTTTATTGGCCAAGTTAAAACCATTACCGATGCCGACAGATTGGCGGCCGAAACTAGCTTAAAGAAAGACTTAGAGGGCCAGACTTTAGACCCCGCTCAATTAGAAATACCAGAAAATAATATCGCTTTACCTGGTGCCACTTTTACCACCTTTAGTACAGAGGAAAAGTCTATTGACGGTAAAAATGCAGTTACATTAACTGGTAAATTAGCTGTCACTGCGATCACTTTCGATAAAAACCTAATAGCTTCATATTTAGCAGATAAATATGTTCCAGACTATGCCGGAGAAAGTGTTAAAATCAAGAATTATGATAGTCTAAAGCTAGCAGTACTTGATGAAGACTTATCTGGGGCTGAAAACATAGATTCTATAGAGGTAGACCTAAAAGGTGACGCCCACTTAATTTGGGTTATAGACGAGGTTAAGTTTAAAGAAATGATAGCTGGAAAAACAAAAAGTACTTATACTTTAGCTATAGCCGACTTCCCAGCGATTCAAGGCATTTCACTTAAATTTATGCCTCCCTGGGCCTCAACTATTCCAAGTAATATTAATAAAATCACCATTGTCGAAAGTGTTGACGAGTAATTGGGTAATTGCGCTTGACTAAAGTGGCCTTTATCTGTTAACATGTTCCGGGTAATCAATAATGATAAAAAACGAAGATAATAATAGAACCAACACCCCTTCAAACGATCAGGTGGTTTCTGGTGTAGTTCTTGAAGCCTTACCAAATACGCATTTTAAAGTCCAAGTTGGACCTGACGTGAAATTAGCTTATTTGTCAGGAAAAATGAGGCTACATAGAATTCGAGTTATGGTGGGCGACAAAGTTGAGTTATTGCTTGACTCCTATGGCGGTAAAGCAAGATTGATTCGTCGTTTATAAAAATTAAGCTTAAATCGCACTAGATTAAAGCTAAAATCCAGTGTAGTATTTTATTTTATCTCATAAGTAGCAATTTATTTAAAAGCATGAAAGTTCGGTCAACAATTAAAAAAAGATGTCCTCAATGTAAAATGGTTAAACGTCGTGGCCATCTTTATATTATTTGTAAAAACAAGCCTCGGCATAAACAAAAACAATCTTAAATTTTATGTTAAGAATTTCAGGTATTACAATTCCAGATAATAAACGCTTAGAAATAGGACTAACCTCAGTTTATGGGATTGGTCGTAATCGAGCAGGTGAAATTTTAGCTAAACTAAAAATCGAACCAGGTTTAAAACCTAAAGATTTATCACCAGAGGAAGAAAACTCTATTAGAAAAGAAGTTGAGAGTTTCCGTATTGAAGGGGATTTAAAACGGGAAGTTAGTGCCAATATAAAGAGATTAAAAGATATTGGTTCCCATGTTGGTTCTCGCCATAATGTGGGGCTTCCAGTTAGAGGCCAGAGAACTAAGACCAATGCCCGCACTCGAAAAGGTCCGAAAAAGACTATGGGTTCTGGTAAGAAGAAGGTAGATAAAAAATAATATTTAAATTAGTAAAATATGGGTAAAAAACGAATTATAAAAAAAGGAGGTAATGACAACACTAGTTCAAAATCTAGGGCTAGTGGTCGTGTACCAAAAAAGAAAATAGAGCGTGGTATTTTACATATTTTAGCTACTTATAATAATACTAATATTTTACTAACAGACTTAACTGGCAATGCTGTCTTAAGTGCATCTTCTGGAGGTTTAGGTTACAAAGGGTCTAAAAAGGGTACACCCTTTGCCGCAGGTAAGGCTGGTGATGTTTTGGCTGAAAAAGCTAGCGCTATCGGAGTTAAAGATATAGACGTTATTATCAAAGGTGTAGGTTCTGGTCGGGAATCTGCCATTAGATCTTTTATAGCTAGGGGAATCAATATTGCATCGATTAAGGATAAGACCCCAATTCCATTTAATGGGCCCAAAGCTAAGAAACCACGAAGAGTTTAGTATTTCATTTTAATATATCATGCGAAAAGGACCACAATACAAAACATGCCGAAGATTAGGAGAAGCCATTTTCCCTAAATGTCAAACTACTAAGTTTGCTATTTCTGGTGCAGAAAATAAGAATAAGAAGCACAAAAAAGCTCTGAGTGAATACGGTGCTCAATTATTGGAGAAACAAAAAGCTAGATTAACTTACGGAGTTACCGAGAGACAATTTTCGAACTATGTAAAAAAAGCTCGAAACTCCCATGGTACCAACACTCCTAATGAAGTATTCAAGATGCTTGAAAGCAGGTTAGATAATGTTGTTTTCAGATTAGGACTAGCGCCATCTCGGGCTTTTGGCCGTCAAATGGTTTCTCATGGACACGTTTTAGTTAACGGACGAAGACTTAATATTCCATCTTATAGTGTTAAAACTGGTGATAAAATTGCTGTTAGACCCCAAAGTAAAGGTAAAGGTTTGTTTACAAATATAGAAGAGAGGTTAAAAGATCACACACAACCAAATTGGGTTGTTTTGGATGATAAAAAATTAGAAGGTGAAATTAAAACTTTACCAGAATTTACAAGCAGTGAATCGAATTTAAATTTCAGCGCCATTATAGAATATTATAGTCGTGTTTAATTTATATATAATTTTTATTAACTAAATTAAATCCCATAATTATGCCAGATTTTAATATTATTTTACCATCAAAACCTATGATTGTTTCCGAAAACGGCAATCTAGGTGTGTACGAAATTGAAGGACTATACCCAGGGTATGGTCATACTTTAGGTAATTCTCTACGTCGAATTATTTTATCATCACTACCTGGTTATACTATCACTACAGTTAAAATAAACGGCGCTAGTCATGAATTCTCCACCTTAACTGGAATTAAAGAGGATGTTATTACAATTATTTTAAACCTTAAGAAAGTTCGCTTTAAAGTAGTTGGCGACGAACCTAAAACTGTTACTTTAAACGTAAAAAGCATAGCTGATGTAACAGCTAAAGATATAGAAGTGCCTGGAGATGTAGAAATCGTAAACCCAGAACAATATATTGCTGCAATTACCGATAAAGGCACCAATCTAGAAATAGAAATGGTTTTGGAAAAAGGTTTGGGCTATGTACCAAAAGAAGTTCTTCAAAAAGACAAAGTAGATATTGGAACCATCGCTATGGATGCCATTTTTACACCTATTCGTCGTGTAAGTTATGAAGTAGAACATATGCGTGTAGGTAATCGTACTGATTACAATAAATTAAGATTAACCATAGAAACAAACGGGGATGTATCTCCTAGAGAAGCCTTGGAACAATCTATTATGATCATGATAAACCAACTTAAGGCTGTTGTTGGTTTCAAAGAAGAAATGGAAGACCCTAGACTTTCTAATAGCGCCTTAGACGATGTTAAGGCTGAAGTTAAAAGAGAAATGCCTACAGAGGACAAGGATTTAGAAGAAGACGATATTTTAAAAACTAGAATCTCTGACTTAGACTTATCTACACGCACAGATAAAGCTCTGGCTAATGCTAGTATTAGGACAGTCGGTGGTTTAATTAGAAAAAGAGAAGAAGATTTAAGTGGTATCGAAGGTTTGGGTGAAAAAGGTATCCAAGAAATTAAAAGGGCCTTGAGTAATTTCGGAATTGTGCTTAAATAGTTAATCAAGCAGTCAGGAAATCTGTCTATTGAAATTTTCAAAAAAGCATGGTAAAATTATAAAAAAGATAATCAGCAATGAAGCATCATTCCAACATTAAAAAATTAGGTCGCGAAACTGGCGTTAGGCAGGCTCTTTACCGTTCTCTAGCTAACAATATAATTAGCCAGGATAAAATAGTAACCACCGAAGCTAAAGCTAAAGCCTTGAGGCCTTATATTGAGAAAATTATCACTCATGCTAAAAATGACACTGTTCAATCTAGAAGACTAATAGCTAGTCGTTTAGGTAGCGGAGTTGATCTTGAAAAATTATTTAAAACATTGGGTCCAAGGTTTTTAGATAGAAATGGTGGCTACACTAGAATTATTAAGTTGGCCCCAAGACAAGGAGATAATAGTCCTTTGGCTTTAATTGAATTTGTATAATAAATTTTCCATGGAACACACTATAGATGCAACAAATAAATCCTTAGGCAGACTAGCTAGTGAAATAGCGATGAAACTTAGAGGTAAAGATTCTCCAAGTTTTTTACCATATGTTAAACCTGTTAATAAAGTAAAAATAGTTAATGCTAATCAAGTAAAAATTACTGGTCAAAAAAGCGCTCAAAAAATTTACACTAGACACTCTGGGCATCCAGGCGGTCTAAAGTCATTAACTTTAGAGAAACTAAGAGAAAAAAAGGGGGTATCAAATATTATTGAGAAAGCAGTTTATGGTATGTTGCCAGATAATAAACTGCGTCCGATTATGATGAAGAATCTTACTATAAACGATTAAAATATGGCTACTACAGAATTAAAGAAACGATATATCGAGGCAGTGGGCAGACGAAAAGAATCTGTTGCTCGAGTGCGAATTACGAAAAGCACTCAATACAGTTATAAAATAAATGAAAAAAGTTTAGAGGAATATTTTCCAGTCGCTGAACTAGTATCTATTATAGAAAGGCCTTTCAAAACAGTAGAGACTGATAAATTTTCTGTATCTGTTGTGGTTCGAGGTGGGGGAATACACTCCCAAGCTGAAAGTATTGCCCTTGGTATAGCTCGGGCTTTATCGGTTCACGATACAGCACTGCGTCAGCCAATCAAACAAGCAGGACTACTTAAGAGAGATGCGAGAATTAAAGAAAGACGTAAATTCGGATTGAAAAAAGCTCGAAAATCTCCTCAGTGGTCTAAACGATAGTTCACTGGGAATAATTTAATAATATTTATTTTAAAAAACATGGACACATATAATCACCAAAATAATCAGATGAATTCACAAAAGAAAGATGACAAATGGGGTGTTAGTATTACAATCGCATTAGTAGCAGTTGTAGTTGGTTTATTGTTGGGTTATGCAGTTTTTGGAAATAAATTAGAGGATGCAGATATTTTAAACACCGAAGATTCTACAGCCTCAACTACTGATGCAATTTCAACTTCTAATACTAAAGATACAACCACAACTCCATCAAATACCGCAAGCACTCAAGTCACTACAAGTGAAATGTCTTTGGATGTGAACGACCAAGCTATCAGCAACCGCGTTAAAGTAGCTTCTTTAAAATTATCCGAACCAGCTTGGGTGGTAACTTTTAACAGTAACACTGCTGGTGATGCTCCTTTTAAAATCATCGGTGCTCAATATTTTGAAGCTGGTACCTACTCTAATATAAGCGCTTACTTAGCTGAAAGTACTATTGCTGGTAGTAAATATTTTGTTGCTCTATATGCGGACGATAATGCCAAGGATGCTACTGGTGTCAACCGACATGTTTTCAACCACTCTACAGATAAAGCCTTTGTAAAAAATGGTACTTGGATTATCGATAGTTTTACCGCTAAAGGTATCGAAGTTTCTACTACTTCTACCAACCAGTAGATCTTACTAAAAAAAATTGCGCCAGTGCATTTTTGTTATTAAATAACTATTTTAAACGTGTCTAAAAAAAAGTTATCTGAACAAAATGATAATAATGAGGATGATTTAGTCTTTGAGGACGATATAGATAGTCCTCAGTCCTTTGATTTTGCGTCTAAAATCAACTCTTTAAAGAAAGAGGTGGAAACCTTAAAGAAAGAAAAAAACGAGTATTTAAACGGCTGGCAGAGATCTCAGGCCGACTATCATAATCTTAAAACTAAGAGTGGACTGGAACGGGAACAGATAATTAAATACGCAAAAATAGATTTATTGGAAGAATTGATCCCACTAGCTGATAGTTTTGAGATGGCTTGGTCTAATAAAGACGCTTGGGAACAAGCCCCTCAGAATTGGCGTCTAGGAATTGAGTACATTTACAATCAACTCCAGACCATTCTTCAAAATAATAATGTCGAAATTATAAACCCTTCTGTGAATCAGCATTTTGACCCCAGTCTTCATGAAGCTATCGATACTTTACCAGTAGAAACGGAAGAAGAAGACGGTAAAGTTATAATGGTGGTTAAGAAAGGTTATAAATTATATGATAAAATAATTAGACCAGCTCAAGTGAAAATTGGGCAACTCGACAAAAAATAAAAAAGTTTTATCATTTTGTAATATAAATTTTATTAATATTTAACTCTATAAACATATGGCAAAAATATTAGGTATCGACTTAGGAACAACCAATTCCGCTATGGCTTATGTCGAAGGAGGACAACCAAAAATTATTGAAAATTCAGAAGGCGCTAGAACTACCCCCTCTGTGGTTGCAATGTCTAAATCCGGCGAACGTTTAGTGGGCTTACTTGCTAAGAGGCAAGCTATTACTAACCCCACTAATACTATTTACGGCGTTAAAAGATTGATGGGTCACAAATTTGAAGATGAACATGTTCAGAAAGATAGGGGACTAGTTTCTTATGCTATTGAAAAAGCTGACGACACTGGTGTTTTAGTTGGGATGTCTGATAAAAAATATCGTCCTGAAGAAATTTCAGCGATGATTTTATCTAAAATTAAAAGAGATGCTGAAAGTTACTTAGGCGAAAAAATAGAAGAAGCTGTTATTACTGTACCAGCCTATTTTGACGATTCTCAAAGAAAAGCTACTAAAGATGCTGGAGAAATTGCTGGGTTTAAGGTTAGAAGAATTATCAATGAACCAACGGCAGCTGCTCTGGCTTATGGTTTTAATAAAAAGAAAGATGAACAAGTAGTAGTTTACGATTTTGGTGGTGGTACTTTTGACGTTTCTGTGCTGGAAATTACTGGTAATGATGAACAAAGCATTGAAGTCAAATCTACCGACGGTGATTCTCACATGGGCGGGGAAGACATAGATCAAAAAATAATCACCTGGTTGGTAGCTGAATTTAAAAAAGGTACAGGTATTGATATCAGTAAAGACGTACTCGCTCTGCAAAGACTTAAAGAAGCAGCTGAAAAAGCAAAACACGAACTATCTTCAGCTACTGAATCAGAAATTAATATTCCTTTCATTACTTCAAATGAATCTGGACCCCAACACTTGGTGCAGAAATTAACTCGAGCTACCCTCGAAGACCTAGCCAGCGAATTTGTGAATCGTTCTATAGAGATCACCAAAAGAGCTGTAGAAGCATCTGGGTATAAATTATCAGATATCGATGAAATTATTCTAGTGGGTGGCCAGACTCGAATGCCGGGCATTCAAAATGCAGTTAAAGAACTTTTCGGTAAAGAACCCAACAGGTCTATTAATCCTGATGAAGTAGTTGCCATAGGAGCAGCCGTGCAAGGAGGAATTTTCCAAGGTGATGTCAAAGATGTGTTATTGCTAGATGTTACTCCCTTGTCTTTAGGTATAGAGACAATGGGCAATGTGGCGACTAAATTAATAGAAAGAAACACCACTATTCCAACTTCTCATAGTCAAACTTTTTCTACCGCTGCCGACAACCAAACTTCAGTGGAAATTCACATTGTCCAAGGCGAACGCGAAATGGCTCCAGATAATAAATCTTTGGGTAGATTTATTTTGGATGGTATTCCACCATCACCTCGAGGCATGCCTCAGATTGAAGTCACTTTTGATATTGATGCCAATGGTATTTTGTCAGTTAAAGCCCGCGACAAAGCTTCTGGCAAAGAGCAATCAATCCGAATTGAAGCTCAAAGCTCTCTATCAAAAGAGGATATTGAAAAAATGAAACATGATGCTGAAATTCATGCCGAAGAAGACAAGAAAAAACGTGAGATGGTGGATATAAGAAATACAGCTGATCAAATGATCTATACGGCTGAAAAAGCCCTACTGGATGCTGGTGATAAAATCACTACCGAAATCAAAACTGGAGTGGAAGAAAAAGTAAAATCCTTAAAGGAAGTTAAAGATAAAGATGACGTGGAAGCTATTAAAAATGCCACATCAGCCCTATCAACTGAGATGCAAAAAATAGGCGAAACCCTAAATAAGCAAAACGAAACTCCTAATACTGAAACAAAACCAGAAGATAATGTGCGCGACGCCGAAGTTTCTCCTGAAGAAAATAATCCAGATACTAAATAATAAAAATGGCTAAAGATTATTACCAAATTTTAGGTGTAGACAAAAAAGCCTCAACTGAGGATATTAAAAAACAGTTTCGTAAACTGGCTCATAAATACCACCCCGACAAACAAGGGGGCGACGAAGCTCGGTTTAAAGAGATTAATGAGGCTTATCAAGTTTTGTCTAATGAGAAAAAGCGCTCTGAATACGATATGTACGGGAGCACTTTTTCTGGTGGCAGCAATCCTAACGCTGGTGGTTTTGGAGGCTTTGATTTTTCTGGCTTCACAGGTGGTAATGGTCAAAACTTTGAATTCGATTTGGGGGATATCTTTGGCGACATGTTTGGTGGTGGTAGAAGTAGAGTTAAAAGGGGGAGAGATATCTCCGTTGATATTCAAATCACTTTTGAGGAATCAGTTTTTGGTGTTAAAAGAAATTTACTTATAAACAAAATAGGGCAGTGTGATACTTGTAGTGGCGGTGGAGCTGAACCCGGCAGTAAAACTAAGACTTGCACTACTTGCAATGGTAAAGGGAAAATTCACGAAACTAGACGTAGTTTCATTGGTACAGTGTCGGTAAATACTATTTGTCCTGATTGTAATGGTAAAGGCACTATCCCAGAAAAACCTTGCAAGGATTGTAGAGGGGAGGGTATTAAAAAGAAAAATGAAGAAATTAATATCAAAATCCCGGCTGGTATAGAAAATGGAGAAATGATCAGACTATCCGGCCGAGGCGAAGCTGTCTCTGGCGGTCAAGCTGGTGATCTATACGTTAAAATACATGTTGAGCCCCACAAAGTCTTTAAACGCCAGGATTATGATCTAACAATGGACTTGAACATAAAAGTGACCGATGCCCTACTGGGAGCCACTTATACTATCACTAATATCGAGGGTAAAAGTTTAGAAGTTAAAATCCCGGCTGGAGTTTCTTTTGGGGAGATTCTGCGAGTAAAAAACGCGGGAGTGCCGATTGATGAAAAACGCCGTGGTAACTTAATGATCAAAATCATCATTAAAACTCCTCAAAAACTTTCCCGAACAGCTCGTAAACTTATAGAGGATCTAAAAGAAGAGGGGGTTTAAGGTATATTTGTTGACTTATAAAAATTTAAGAATATAATAGACCTCAGATCATTCAAGTAGAGCACCAAGGAAGGAGAGACCATCTCAAAGGAACGTCGTGTACAAGAGCAAAACGGATGAAGCTTTCTGTCTTAAGCCCAAGCCATACAAAATTTAGTCAGCTAAGAACTGAAATTTTGCTTTTATCACAAAATCCATAACATGGTAAAAAAGCTCTCATTGCTCACTTGCCTAGCCCCGAACTACACAGTTCGGGGCTTTGTTTTATATATACTAATAATATATAATTACCTCTAATGGATAATAAAAAAATACTCCTCTCCGGTATTAAACCAACCGGCAGACCGCATATTGGAAATTACTTTGGCGCTTTGAAGCAATGGGTCACCTTTCAAGAAGAATATAATTCTTTTATCTTTATACCCGACTATCATGCTCTAACCACTGTTCAAGACGGGTCTTTGATGCGATCTTTTAGTTTGGATTTAGCTATAGATCTATTAGCTATTGGTCTTGACCCCAATAAAGTGACTTTATTTAAACAATCAGATGTGCCTGAAGTCACGGAACTGACTTGGATTTTTAATTGTCTCACCACTATGCCTTATCTAATGAGAGCTCATGCTTTCAAAGATGCTGAGGCTAAAAACAAAGATATTAATGTCGGTATTTTTGATTACCCAATCTTAATGGCCGCCGATATTTTAATGCAAGACGCCAATTTGGTCCCAGTGGGTCAAGATCAAAAACAACATGTGGAATATGCCAGAGATATAGCCGAAAAATTTAACAGAATTTTTGGCGAGACTTTTACTCTTCCAGAAAGCTATATATTAGATACTGTAGCTGTGGTCCCTGGTATTGATGGTCAAAAAATGAGTAAGAGTTATAACAACCATATTCCTCTTTTTGCTAAGGACGATGAAATAAAATCTCTAGTGGCTAAAATAGTGACAGATTCTAAAACTCCTAATGAAGCAAAAGATCCTGAGTCTGATAATATATTTGCGCTTCATAAATTATTTAGTTCAACAGAGGAATTACAAACAATAGAAAGCAGATATAAAAACGGCGAGATTGGTTATAAGGAATCAAAAGATATTTTGACTCAAAATATGATTAATTTTATTACTCCCATGCGCCAGAAGCGAGAAGAGATCGCCAAAAATCCAGACTATGTCAAAGATATTCTAAAAACAGGTGGACAAAAAGCTAGAGCTCGGGCAATGGAAAAAATGCAGTTAGTAAAAGAAAAAACAGGACTACAGTTTTAGTAGTTAACTAAAATTTATATGGCCAAGAAACATAAAACCTTGTCTTTTAGGGACTATATTAAAGGTTTTAAAACAATTTTTTCATACATAAAAGAACATAAGCGGGCAATGAATATATTAATAATCATTTCCTTAATTTTATCTGTAACTAATCCTGTTATCCCATTTATAACTGGCCGCTTACTAGACTCTATTTTAGAACAAAATCAAATCAATTTATTTTCTCTAACTATTTCAGCTGCTTCTTTTTGGTTATCTTTATGGGTAACGGTTCAACTACTGACTTATTCCATAGAACAATTAAAGACTTACCAATCAAATAAATTAGACTTAACTCTTTTTGCTTCTTATGTCACCAAGGGATATAACCATGTATTAAATTTACCACTCTCATTCCATAAAAAGAGGAAAATAGGTCCAATTATGAATACCATCCAAAGGACCGGCAATATGTTTTCGGACATAGTGACTAGAGTGATAATAAATTCAACTCCTCAATTTATTAGTATCTTTATCGCCATTTTTATTACCATTAGTTTTAACGGCGAGATCGCATTAATAATGATCGGCGGAGTTTTAATTTATATTATTGCTCTTTCAAATACCATAACACCCACCGCCTCAATCCAAAGAAAAATACACAAAACATGGATGAAAGCTTGGCATGATGGCTACGACAGCATAGACAATATCATAGCGGTTAAACAAATGGGCACAGAAAAATATGAACAAAATAAAAATAATAAAAATTTTCTAGTTCATGCTTTAGGTAAAAATTTTATGATGAATAAATTGATGCAAACTATTGGTTTGTATCAAAAGTTAATTATTTTAGTTACTCAAACTATTGTTTTTATTTTTTCTATTACATTAATTCAAAAAGGCCAAATGACTATTGGTGAATTGATTACTTTAAATAGCTATGTGGGGATGTTGTTCGCTCCTTTTATAACCTTGGGTGATTATTGGAGGACTATTCAAAACGGCTTAACTTCTCTAGAGCAATCAGAAAAAATTCTAAAAACACCCAGCGAGAAATATATACCAAATAGTCATACCAAACTAGAATCGATAATAGGTAAAATAGTCTTTAATAATGTACACTTCTCTTATGAAAAGAAAAATCCTGTATTAAAAAATATCAATTTTTCAGTTGAACCAGGAGAAGTCGTGGCACTAGTAGGTAAATCCGGTGAAGGCAAAAGTACTCTAGTAGACCTATTATCCGGATATAATTTCCCTAATAAAGGTGAAGTTTTGATAGATGGGGTCGATACGCGCAAAATTGATCTTAAGTTCTTAAGATCAAATATTGGTATAGTGCCTCAAGAAGTCGTACTTTTTAACCACATTATTAAAAAGAATATTGCTTACGGTAATTTAAAAGCCACCGAAAAGGAAATAGAGACGGCTGCCAATAAGGCTCATGCTTTAGAATTTATAAAAAAATTCCCCAAGAAATGGAAGCAAATAGTAGGCGAGAGAGGAGTTAAGTTATCTGTTGGGCAAAAACAACGGGTCGCTATCGCGAGAGCCATTTTAAGAAATCCTAAAATTTTAATTTTAGACGAGCCAACTTCAGCCCTCGATGCCGAATCGGAAAACTATATTACTCAATCATTTGAAGAGTTGATGAAAGGACGAACTACTTTTATTATCGCTCACAGACTAAGCACAGTCAGACGAGCGGATAAAATATTAGTATTCCAAGATGGTAAAATTGCCGAAATTGGTAAACACGATGAACTTATCAGCCGAGAAAATGGAATTTATCGCCATCTTTATGAGCTTCAAATAGGCCTTCATAAATAAATAATCTAGATTGCTAAAACGCCATAGAGCATGATAGACTTCTATTTATGGACCAAAGAACACTTATTAAAAACCTAAAAGATCACACAGGCCAAGAGGTAACCCTAAAAGGCTGGGTTGATGTTAGACGTGATCAGGGTAAAATGATTTTTATTGATTTTAGAGATGCGTCAGGTAAAGTCCAAGGGGTAGTTTTGCCGTTATATGCTGAAACTTTAGAAATAGCCAAAATGATTCGCCCAGAATGGGTACTCACTCTCACTGGTAAAATAAACAAGCGGCCAGAAAAAAATATAAAAACAGATATTTTAAACGGTGATATTGAATTAGAAATTCAAACGATAGAGATTTTAAACAAAGCAGAAACTCCGCCTTTTGATTTAACCGAAAACACAATTAGCATCAATGAAGAATTGCGTCTAAAATATCGCTATTTAGATTTAAGAACTGAACGCTTACAAAAAAATATTCGGGCCCGAGACCGCATAATTTCTTTCTTTAGAAATTATATGCATGACAATGATTTTCTAGAAATAGAAACGCCTATTTTAATGAAAGGGACCCCAGAAGGTTCTCGTGAATATGTTGTACCATCAAGACTAGAAACTGGTAAATTTTATGCCTTACCTCAATCACCACAACAATTTAAGCAACTAGCAATGGTGGCTGGATTTGAAAAATATTTTCAAATAGCCCGATGTTTTCGTGACGAAGATTTAAGAGGGGACAGGCAACCAGAATTTACTCAGCTGGATTTTGAAATGTCATTTGTCACTCAAGAAGACATTTTAGCTTATACCGAAGCCATGTTTATAAAATTAGTAGAGACTTTGTATCCTGAGAAAAAAATTAGCCAAATTCCTTTTCCTAGATTGTCCTACAAAGAGTCCATGGATAAATATGGTAATGATAAACCAGATTTAAGATCTGATAAAAATGACCCCGATGAACTAGCTTTTGCTTGGGTGATTGATTTTCCTATGTTCGAAAAAGATGATAAAGGCAAAATTTCTGCTGTTCATCACCCTTTTTGTTCAGTTAAAGATGAAGATAAAGACAAGTTGATGTCAGGTCAAGATTTATTTTCAATCAGAGCTAATGCTTATGATTTGGTTTTAAATGGCTACGAATTATCTTCCGGTAGCATCAGAATTCATGAGCAAGAATTACAAAAGAAAATTTTTGATTTATTAGAGATCAGCGAACAAGAACAACAAGCTCGCTTCGGACATATTTTAGAAGCTTTTACTTATGGTGCTCCACCCCATGGCGGTTTTGCTCCTGGTATAGACCGTATAGTGATGCTTCTGCAAAATGAACCCAATATCAGAGAAGTGATAGCTTTCCCTAAAAATGGTGAAGGTAAAGATTTAATGATGGGCTCTCCTGATAATATAAACGGGCAACAACTTAAGGAATTGGGCCTAAATTTAACTGATAAAAAACCAATTCTGTAACATTTGACAATAATCCATATTCTGCTATAATTACATTCTAGAGACGAGAGTTCTTCGCAAAAATGCCAGACACACACACTCGTCTCACCCAAGTGAGCCCTAACGACCTTAAATTGCGGATAAACCCCCTGCAATGTCGTTAGGGCTCTTTTTTTATACCCACCCACAAGCTATAATAAGAAAATGATCAACAACTCCTCGTTTTCAGTCCAAATAGGTAATTTTAACGGCCCCTTAGATCTTTTACTGCAATTGATTGAAAAAAGAAAAATGCATATCAGCGACATTTCCTTAGCTCAAGTTACAGATGATTATATTAATTATTTAAAAGATTTAAATGATATCCCCAAAGATGAAATGGCTGAATTTTTAGTGGTCGCTTCTACTTTGATGGTCATAAAATCAGCTTCATTATTACCAGAAATGAAACTCCAAACTCTGGAAGAAGAAACTTCGGCTGAAGAATTAAAAAGGCGTCTCGAATTTTATCAATATATAAAAAACTTAAGTGAAAATATTCGACCACTAACAAAAGATCAAAAAATGTTTTTTAGAAAGTATAAAAATAAAAATACTATTATTTTCTCTCCGAGCTCAGAAATTACTTTACCCTCAATAAACTCTTCCATACTTAATTTAATTCAAACCTTACCCTTGTCTGAAATTTTGCCTAAAATCGCTATTAAAAAAGTGATTAGCTTACAAGAGGTGATGGATAATTTATTAGACAGACTTCAAAGCAATTTATCAGTCAAATTTAGCCAAGTCGCCCCTAAAGATAAAGCGGAAAAAGTAAATATTATAATGACTTTTATTGGCATGTTAGAATTAGTAAAAAATGGCATGATTGATGTGATCCAAGAAGACCATTTTTCTGAAATAAATATGAACCATAAACCTCAAGAAATAAACTAGTATGATTTTAGCCTTAAATAGCTTTATATTATATAATTAACATCCTATGAACCTGGAACGAGCTTTAGAAGCTATTTTGTTTTATAAATCAGAACCAACATCAATTAGTTGGTTATCTAAGGTATTAGAAACTGATGTGTCTGAAATTAAAGAAGCGGCTCAAGTTTTAGAGATAAATTTAAAAAGTCGCGGTATTAGATTAATTCTCAGCGATGAAGAAATAGCCCTGGTCACTTCAACCGAAATGACTGAGATTATAAATAAAATTGCCAAACAAGAATACCAAGGAGAATTAGGAAAAGCTGGCTTAGAAACTTTAAGCTTAATCCTGTACAAAAATCCTATTTCCAGAGCTGAAATAGATTATGTTAGGGGAGTTAATTCTAGTTTTATTGTCAGACATTTAACTATTAGAGGACTGATCGAGAGAATAAAAAACCCCAACGATCCTAGAGGTTATGTTTATAAACCTACCTTAAAACTATTAGCCTTCATGGGTGTATCAGATATAGAAGATCTACCCCAGTACAATGATGTCCACACTAAACTGGGCCACTTTTTAAATCAAAATGAAGAACCAACCCCAACCACCAAATAGACTTTTTTCTTTATGAAGCATTCAATTTACAATCGAATAATAGTTGTTTTAGGATCTTTTACGATTATTGCTATCACTATTTTTATCCTGCCATCTTACGATAATGTTATCGAAAGTTATAATCAAAAACAAAAGGCTATTATTCCACCAAAAATTTTCCCAACCATCTCTGTTAGAGCCAATGCCGCTATTATTTTTGATATAGAGAAAAATAAAACCCTATTCTCTAAAAACCCCAATGAACAATTGCCACTCGCTTCTATTACTAAAATCATGACGGTTTTAATTGCTGTCGAAAACTTAGATTTAAACGATAGTATTACTATTACTAATCAAGATTTAGCTGGTGGCAGTAATGGCAATTTAGTAGCTGGTGATACTTGGAAAATTAAGAATTTAATAGATTACACCTTGGTTACATCTGCTAATGGGGGAGCGAGTGCCCTGGCGCGCAAAGTAGCCACGGTTACAGGTGAAGATTTTATCACTTTAATGAACAAAAAATCTGAGGAGTTAAGATTAGATAATACTTATTTTATTAATGCTACCGGTCTGGATATTGGAGATGATTATGGCGGATCTTATGGTAGCGCTAAAGATATAGCGATTCTAATTAGCCATATAGTTAGTAAATACCCCAATTTATTAACAGCTTCTTCGAAAAATTCCGTCTATGTTAACTCGGAATCAGGAAAAATTTATAGTGGAAATAATACTAACAATATAGCAGGAGAAATACCTGGGTTAATTGCTTCTAAAACTGGCTTTACATATAATGCAGGAGGTAATTTAGCTATTGTTTTTGACACCGGACTAAGACAGCCGATAGCAGTCGTAGTTCTAGGTTCTACCAAAGAAACTCGTTTTGCTGATGTTAAAAAGTTGGTTGATTCCACAATAAACTTTTTTGCTGATTAATAGCCTTAATATATACTAAATAAATATGTTTCTTAGTTTAATTAAAGTTTTTGCTCCCACCACCATCGCCTTCTTCATAGGTATTATTATCACACCAGTCTTAACTGATTTTTTATACAAACATAAACTATGGAAAAAAAAGGCTGGAAAAACTAGTCCCGACGGCCTTAATACTCCAATTTTTAATAAATTACATGAGCAAAAAGAAGTTGGTACCCCAAGGATGGGTGGAATTATAATATGGGCCAGCGCTTTACTGACCATAATAATTATCTGGATATTCTCTCAACTCTTCCCCAATGATATCACTCTTAAATTAGACTTTTTAAGCCGGAATCAAACCTGGTTACCATTATTTACTTTCATCTCGGCTTCACTTTTGGGTTTAGTAGATGATTTTCTTCAAGTTCAAGAACCTGGACCCAACTATAATGGGGGCTTATCCTTCAGAAACAGATTAGGAGTAGTTGTAATTTTAGGCCTAGCTGGCGGTTGGTGGTTTTACTCTAAACTGGGCGTTGAGACAATGCACATACCCTTTACCGGGGACTTAATGGTTGGAATATGGCTGATACCTATATTTGCTGCTGTAATGGCTGCTATGTTCTCTAGTGGCGTTATAGACGGCTTAGACGGCCTATCTGGAGGTGTTATGTCTATTATTTTTACCGCCTACGCTGGGATTGCTTTTTTCCAGAATCAAGTTGATTTAGCCGCTTTTTGCGCAGTGATCGCTGGTGGCACTTTAGCCTTTTTATGGTTCAATATTCCACCAGCAAGATTCTATATGTCAGAAACGGGCATTTTGGGCTTAACAACAACTTTAACCGTCATAGCCTTTTTGACAGACTCTGTTTTATGGTTACCACTTATAGCTCTACCTCTTTTTGTGACTTCATTATCAGTCATCATTCAACTAGCCTCTAAAAAATTACGTCATGGCAAAAAAGTTTTTCTAGTAGCACCACTTCATCATCATTTTGAGGCTATAGGTTGGCCTGCTTATAAAGTAGTTATGCGCTATTGGGTTATTAGTGTCATTGCAGCCTTATTAGGTATGATCTTGATACTATTAGACATTTAATTATGTCAGGTCTAAAAAATATACAATTAAAACAATCGCGTATCATGCTGGCCACAGTCTTATTATTGGCTGGAGTAGGTTTTTTTATTTTCCTTTCAGCTTCGTTGGGACTGGCTGGTAATGATTTTTCAGGATTCTTAAAAGTTGGCTTAAAACAATTTATTGTTTTAATTGTTGGCCTAATTATCATGATTATTGTTTCCAATATACCCTACAGCACTTGGCGCCAATATTCACTACCTCTGTTTATAACTTCTATTTTTGTCACTTTATTAGTTTTCATACCGCAATTAGGAATCTCGGCCGGGGGAGCGAAAAGATGGATTGCTGTTGGTGGTTTATCTTTTCAAACTTCAGAATTATTAAAAATTGGAGCAGTAATTTATTACTCAGCCTGGCTTTCAAAGATGAAAAAAAAGGTTGGGACTATTCAATATGGCCTACTCCCACTAGTCACCATTATTAGTATTACTGGGATTGTATTATTACTACAACCAGACACCGATACGTTTTTAGTAATAGTTATGGCCCTGTTAGCTATGTTTATAGTAGGGGGTGGTAAATGGAAACATTTATTTATCATAGGCCTCGTCGGTATTGTTTTACTTTCTGCTTTAGTAGCCTATAAACCATACCTGCGAAGTCGAGTCTTAACTTTTATTGACCCTACCCAAGACATGTTAGGCTCGTCATATCAGATTAACCAATCACTAATAGCTATCGGCTCAGGAGGTATTACAGGTAGAGGCTTCGGTCAGAGTCTACAAAAATTTACTTTCTTACCAGAACCTAATGGTGACTCAATATTTTCTGTAGCTGCTGAAGAATTTGGATTCATTGGTTCAAGCATTATTTTGTCTCTGTTCTTATTACTCGCTATGGTTGGCCTCAAAATAGCCAACAACACCCCAGAGTCTTTTGGTAGACTTACAGTTATAGGCCTTGTTATACTAATCGTTAGTCAATCTTTTATTAATATCAGTGCTATGGTTGGCCTCATACCACTTAGTGGCATACCGCTTGTTTTTATATCCCAAGGTGGTTCATCATTGTTGTTTTCTTTATTATCGATGGGTATAGTATTAAATATAGCTAAAAGCAAAAAATAATATGAAAATAGTTTTTACAGGTGGGGGGACAGGGGGGCATTTTTACCCCATTATTGCAGTAGCTGAAGAACTACGAGATTTGATGTATAAAAATAAAATTATACAGATTGAAATGTACTTTTTTTCCACCGATCCCTACAACCCACAAGCCCTCACAGACAATAGTATAAAATTTGTTCACATTTACTCAGGCAAAT
>JAUPUJ010000038.1 GCA_030917625.1 Patescibacteria group bacterium | reverse complement strand
ACTATCTCTGTCTCCCCCTCCAGAAAAAGAAAAACGTAAAAAGAAGTCTGACAAGATCGCCACAAACCCGACCAGTACCACCACGACCGTTGAAAGCAACATATCGCGGTTACCAATATGGGCGAGCTCGTGCGCCACCACACCTTCTAGTTCATTTTTTTCCAGAATGGCTAGTAGCCCCGTGGTCGCTGCCACCACTGCATGCTCCTTGTCACGACCGGTCGCAAAAGCATTTGGTGATGGGTCGTCTACGACATAAAGTTTCGGCATCGGTAATCCGGCGGTAATGGCGAGATTTTCAGTTACAGTGTATAGGTCAAAAAATTCTTCTCTTGTTGCCGGCCGAGCGCCAGCCATTTTTAACACAATTTTGTCCGACCACCAGTAGCTCGCCACATTCATAATAAGACTAAAAGCCACAGCGACAGGTAAAAGCCATGGCAGGTCTAAAGTAAAACCAAAGTACCAACCAAGACCGATCACTACCACCAAAAAGCCAGTCATTAAAAGCCAAGTCTTGGTAACATTTTTAGATTGTTCAGTATACAAAGTCGCCATCGTCCCTAAATTAAACCATTTTAAAGGAAAAAGAAAAGGCCAGCAAAAACCACCCCCAGTCTTACTGGGGGTGGTTTTTGCTGTTTGTATTTTTCTAAAACTTCACCTCCACTGGTTGGCGAGCTACCTCTTCCCCAGCTTCTAGCTCAAAAAACTCTCGTTTAGCAAATCTAAAAATACCAGCAATAATATTGGACGGGAAACTTTCAATCTTGGTGTTTAGGTCACGAACATTGCCGTTGTAAAAACGACGAGCGGCTTGAATTTTGTTTTCCGTATCACTTAATTCTCGTTGTAATTCCAGAAAATTTGTATTGGCTTTCAAATCGGGATAGCTTTCCGACACCGCAAACAGCGACTTGAGCGCCCCACTAAGCATATTTTCTGCTTGTTCTTGCTCTTTCACCGAACCAGCATTCATCGCAGCTGTACGTGCCTCGGTTACCTTTTCCAGCGTCCCCGCTTCATGAGCCGCATAACCTTTTACCGTATTAACCAAATTAGGAATAAGGTCATAGCGCCGCTTTAGCTGAACATCAATATCCGCCCAAGCTTCTTTGGTGCGATTGACCAAAGTGACAAAACCATTATAAGCCATCGCTAGCCACAAAACGACAACCACCACCAAACCAATAACAATATAAATAAGAAGATCCATGGTAAAAATTTAATTATTTAACTACAAAATTAATCTTATATATTATACAATCTATAATATAAATATCAAGATGAATTTAGTTAACACTATAATTAAAAAAATTAAGTCTGGTGGGTCTAAAAATCCAATATTATTGCTGTTTTTATCGACTATTTGTTCTGCTGTAGTCTATGACTTAGAGGGACCTGAAAGTGCTTTGGTCATCTTATTCTTTATCCCGATAATCAGCCTAGTGCTAAATTGGAAGGGCTCAAAACTTTCATTGTTTTTTTCTTACTGGCTGGCGGGGACAATCTACCTAATCTATATCCTAAGATGGCATCTAGATACTTGGCCTTTAGATTCGATAGCCATCTATAATGACAATATCGCTTGGCTTATGATTATCTATAGCTGGCTAACACCCGCAATTATTGCCGGTATCTTGTGGGGCCTATGGTCTTTGGCTGTATATCAATTTCGTCATAAATCCACTTTTTTTCTAGCTATATTTATTACAGCGAGTTTTTTCGTCATAGAATTTGCCCGCTCTGTATTATTTTCTATCGTCTGGCTGGGATCAGAATCCTCAATCGGAGACCACCTATCTTACGGAGCATTAGGTTATGCTTTATCTGATGTTAGTATTCTCTCAACCCCAGCCTTCTTAATCGGGGTCTATGGCCTAAGTTCCCTAGCTATTTTTATAACCTATATCTTATATATCTGTCTTCTACGAGAAAAACCAAACGAATTTAGTATCAAAATAGTTTTAGTGGTTTTATTGTCTATACTTATTATTTTGTATTATTACAACCAGAATTTTCGTATACCAAAAAATTATTTAAGTCAGACTAATATATTAGCAGTATCCACCCCCACAAAAACTACCCCCTCCCTCTTACTCCAGAAAGCCATAAGCAATAACCCCAATCTGGATATAATAGTATTACCCGAAGATTCATCTCTTTTTGCTAGAGAAAGGAGTTTTAGCGATAAAGAATGGCAAGTTTTCTTTAGAAAAATACCAACTGAAAAAAGCTTATCGATTATTGACTCTGATCATCTTATTTTTTCTAAGTCCAACAAACAGGCGAGTGTCGCTTACCAAATATTCAATCATAAACCCTATATTGGATCATTCTCAGAAAAAATGGTTCTAGCTCCTCATGGAGAATATATTCCTTATTTTACTTCATTTATTCTTAAGCTTGGAGGGCAAAACGAGTTACTAAAAACGTATCGCAAGAGGAGAGAATTAGTGTCAGGAAGAATAACTAATCCAATGACAATAAATAATAAAGAAATTTTTATAGTACTGTGTTCCGAAATTATGTCCACCAAACGACTACGTCAGACAGGTAGTAATTCGCTGATAATTAATATGTCCTCATACGACTGGTTCTCAAGTGGGAGCTCTCTATACAGACAAACTAAAAAAGCATCAAAAATTCAAGCTGTTATTAAAAATAGTTACATTCTACACACCAATGATACAGAACCATCTTATTTAATAAATCCAAAAGGAAAAGACATCTTACATAAAAACACCGATACTATTAATGGTTATCTATATCAATTACCATAAATTAAAAGGGTCCAAACTGGACCCTTTTAATTACAACCTAAAAAATG
This sequence comes from Patescibacteria group bacterium, assembly GCA_030917625.1. GTDB lineage: Bacteria > Patescibacteriota > Minisyncoccia > Phycocordibacterales > XYD1-FULL-46-19 > JAUPUJ01. The sequence goes on along the minus strand of JAUPUJ010000038.1, from coordinate 2,524 downwards.
TTTACTAATTTACTATCTGATCAGCCAACCATTCGTTTATATTAAACCCTGGTTTTAATACTTCAAAATCTTGAAGTAATATTTCTTGACCAGTTTCCATACCGACATTAAATATCGTAGAAACCATGCCCGTCTTTCTTGGTCCTTGACCAACCAACCTAGTCTGGCAGTTTACATCTTTTTCATTTGCCAAGGTAAAAAGTATATCTCCTATTCCTTCAACACAAGCTGCCTTATCTGGACCAGAGGAAGCTGCCACTATACACTTAACAAGATTATTCCTCAAAAGTTTACCGACCTGTTCAGTAATATCTGCGGCAAATATCTTTGGATTAGATGAAGTGGTTGAAGCTAGTTTTGCCAACTGATACTTACATTTTCTAACTATTTTATTTTTTAGACAGCCTTTACTATCAATACCATTTGTGTCATCGTAGCCATCAAATACATAAACCTCACCTTCCACAATATTTGAGCCAACCAAACTAGCAACCTCACTTTCCGTCATATTTGTAAAATCAGTATTTTTAAAGTCCGACTTAAAAGACACGGGTATTTTTACTCTTCGCGCATAGCCATATTTAGGCATTTGAACCGTTGGACAAGTTTTTTCTGCCCCAGCCGTAGCGGTAGACAACATATATCGCGATTCACCCGATTCCATATCTGTTAAAACAATTTTTCTGTCAGACGTGGAGCCAAATAAATACAAACCAAGACCAAAAAAACATAAAACGAGTATTAAATTAATCAACAAACACAACCGATGCTTACTTATGTAATCATTCATAATAAATAAAGTCTTCTTATAAATAATCTAATTCAAGAGTATATTAAATAAAATATTAAAAATAGTTAGTTATCCACCATAAACAAAAATTGCCCCTTGGGGCAATTTTTGTTGTTTATAAATTTACTAATTACTTTAATACCCCATCCCCATCTCCCCGCCATGGTTATGCGGTTCTTCTTTTTTTGGTATTTCAGTAATAGCCACGCCAATTGTCAGATAGTTGGCTGCTACCGACACCGCATTGGTAAAAGCAGTCTTGGTCACCTTTAGTGGGTCCACAATCCCCGCTTTCTTTAAATCCTCAATTTCATTTTTACTAGCGTTAAAACCAAGCCAGTTTTTATTGGATTTATCTTTTATCTCCCCTTTTTTATCTTTTAGATCTCCAATAATAGAAACTACCGTCTCACCACTATTTTCAATAATAGCCGAAAGCGGTGCTTGAGTTACCCGTCGTAATATTTCCCAAGCATGGAGCACTACATCATCGGTGGTCGACTTTTCCGCCATCGCTAAGCTAACATTAAACAAGGCAATACCGCCTCCGGGCACCACGCCTTGCTCCATCGCCGCCCGCGTGGCTGACACGGCGTCCTCCACCCTCTGTTTCAATTCTTTTTGAGCAGATTCGGTTGGAGCCCCAACTTTTATTACCGCTACCCCACCCGAGAGTTTACCCAAACGCTCAACCAACTTTTCTTTATCATATTTAGATTCAGTTTTTTCAATCTGGGCCTTTAGTTGATTGACCCTATTTTCAATCTCATTTTTTTTGCCTTTACCACCAACAATCACGGTTGCATCTTTAGAGGCAATAACCCGTCGGGCGCGACCAAGATGTGACAATTCTGCACTCTCTAGCTTAAGACCAAGAGACTCGGTAATCAGCGTCGCTCCGGTAACAATAGCAATGTCCTCCAACATCTCTTTGCGACGATCGCCAAACCCAGGGGCTTTAATAGCTAAACTATTAAAAATACCGCGGATTTTGTTTAGCACCAAAGTGGTAAGGGCCTCACCCTCAACATCTTCAGCAATGATAACCAAATCTTTTTTACCCCCTTGAGCCATTTTCTCAAGCAAAGGCAAAATCTCTTTAATAGAGCCAATCTTTTTATCGGTGACAAGAATAAATGGATCAGTATATTCAGCTTCCATTTTATCAGGATTGGTGACCATATAAGGTGCAATATAGCCCTTATCAAACTGCAGACCTTCTACCACTTCTGAAGAATTAGAAATGGTATTGGAATCTTCAATAGTGATTACCCCTTCTTTACCGACAGTTTTGAAAACACCGGCAATCAACTCTCCAATCTCGGCATCCTTGGCCGACAAAGTAGCGACTTCTTTTATTTTGCCCGCATCTTTCACGGCTTCGGCCTGATCTTCTAGTGAAGAAATGATTTCTTCACTACCCTTTTTTATTTCATCAGCCAAACGAATAACATTGAAACCACGATCGGCAATCGCCTTTTCCCCTTCCTCAATCAGAGCTTGCGCTAAAATAATAGAGGTCGTAGTACCATCACCCACATTGTCATTGGTTTTGTCGGCCGCCTGCTTCAACAGATTAGCGCCAAGATTTTCAAACTTATCTTCCAATTCTATTTCTTTGGCTACCGTCACACCATCAAGAGTAACCTGTGGGGCACCATAGCTTTTTTCTATTACTACGGCTCGACCTCGCGGACCAAGGGTCATTTTTACCGCCTCAGAAAGCTGGTCTAT
>JAUPUJ010000006.1 GCA_030917625.1 Patescibacteria group bacterium | reverse complement strand
AACCTAGGAAATGCTTATATTCTTCTGCTGTGAGAGTTTTATACATATCACTTAATCATTTTATTGAGTTTACTAAAAAAGACTAGATAAAATCAACAACGAAACTATACATACCCATACTACATGTACCTCGCACAGATGACCCTACTTCAGATGTTCCAATATCTATTATTTCTTCTCCAGTCTGAGGAAGCACCTTCTGATATCCAACCGAACGGATTACTAGCGCAGCAGAACAGTCATAGGTCCCATTTGTTTTAACGATGAGTTTTGTAGGAAGATTAGCTTGGGCGGAAGAAACCCGAGGAAAATAACCACCCTTCGCATCGATGGTTACATACTGAACACCATCCCTTATTTCAATATTCTGTCCAGGTTCAGTTGATGCAGTTTCGCTACCACTGATTGGACCGCCTAAAAAAATTATGCCAACTCCTATGATCAGTCCGGACGTAATGATTGATAAAGCGGTTTTATTCATAAAGTTTAATTATATATTAAATAGCGGATTGATAATTCCGAGTCCAGCTAAGCCGGCAAGCAATGAGAACAGCCCAAGACCGATAACTACAACACCTGCAGACTTGAAGAATAGAGGTGCATGTTTTCCATGTGCGAAAGATGCAGACCCAAACGAAAGGAGTAGGAGCATTGGGAGTGTTCCAAGAGCAAACGCAAACATGATAAGCATTCCTGACACAAAAGATCCACTACTTAAAGCAGATACCTGCATTGATTGCGTAAAACCGCAAGGCAAGAAAAATGTGGCAAAACCTAGAATAAGGGGTGTGAAAGTCTTATGCTCAATTTTCCTGAAGAAGTTAAAAATTCCGGACGGCAGAGCGATTTTATTCTTTTTAAATACTCCAATCAAATTTAAACCCAACATGAGCATCACCAGAGATGCTATGAGCCCCAAGATTGCCGTAAGAGTAAAATTAATACCAATAGCACTTCCAACGGCCCCAAGCACACCACCCAAGACTGCAAAACTGACAATTCTTCCTGTATGGAAGAGTAGAAAAGTCTTCGTATCACTCACCTTGTCTTGAGATATCTTTGCCGATAGAGACAAAACCAACCCTCCAACTATAGCAAGACAACTTGAAACCGAAGCAATGAGACCAATAATAAAGCTCGTGATTGCAGTAGTTTGCCCTCCGATCCCAAGATTAAGAATTCCCGATCTTTGTAATAAAAAGAACAATACAAGGAGACCCAATCCAATCGGAAGAGCTTTCCAGATAACATCATCTACCGATTTTTCCTTGGTCGTTTTTTCAACTGAAAGAATATAACCATTTGATTTTATTTTATCTGTAAGCATGTCTGCCAATTTTTCAGGAGACTGGTCACTATTAGTTTCTATTTCCACGATTTCTTCTTTTAAATCGACTCGAGCGTTTTGTATAAAATCTTGTTCATTCAATATATTCTCGATCAAGATTTTGCATGATGAGCAGTGTGTACCCGATACGTGTAATGTGTGTGTTTTCATAATTATAATTTCTTACTCTTGATCCGTAATGAATTTGACACCACCGATACACTGGACATTGCCATAGCAAACCCGGCAAATACTGGATTAAGAAGCCATCCGAACACTGGATACAAAGCTCCGGCCGCAAGCGGTATACCAACGATATTATAGATAAATGCCCAAAAAAGATTCTGTTTGATTCCTCTCATAGTGATCTTGGAAAGCTTGATGGCTTTCACTAGTTTTGAAATATCGCCACCAAGGAGTGTAATCCCAGCTGACTCGATCGCAACATCAGTACCCGTACCCATAGCAATACCCACATCGGCCTGAGCAAGCGCCGGTGCATCGTTGACGCCATCACCCGCCATAGCAACAATGCGACCTTGGGACTGAAGCCCTTTTATCTTCTCAAGTTTGTCTTGTGGTAATACATGAGCCACCACATCATCAATCCCCACAAGTGATCCAATGTACTTTGCAGCTTTTTCATCGTCTCCGGTAAGCATCACCACTTTTATACCAAGAGCATGAAGGTTTTTAATCGCCTCTACTGACTCAGATTTGATTTCATCTGCCACCATCACAAAACCGAGCACCTTTTCTACTGTCGCCAAAATAACCGGCGTCTTTCCTTGCGAAGTAAACTCATTTAATTTATCAGTGTCAAATGGAATATTAAGGTCGCTCACAAGTTTCGCATTGCCTACAAAATATTTAGTGCCTCCAATCTCTCCCACAAGACCTTTTCCTTGTATTCCTTCAAAGTTTGAAACATCAGATATTGAGATGTTTTTCTCCTGTGCATAGTTCACAATTGCATGTGCAATTGGATGCTCTGATTTTTTCTCGAGTGAAGCGAGAATTGAAACTAGCTCATCATTTTTCAAGTTTGCGAGGTTTTGTATATCGACAAGTGTCGGCTTTCCTTTGGTTATTGTTCCTGTCTTGTCGACCACCACCGTGTCTACTTTATGAAGTTTTTCGAGAGTAGCCGCATCTTTGATAAGAATTCCTTCCTTAGCACCTTTACCCACCCCAACAATTATTGCTGTTGGGGTAGCAAGCCCAAGTGCACAAGGACAAGCAATTACTAATATTCCTACAAAGGACACCAGACCGAATGAAAGTGCTTGAGAAAATCCTAGATACTGCGATCCAACAATAAGCCAAGTGCTGAGGGAAAGAAAAGCAATCATCAGAACTATGGGTACAAAAATGGCTGATATTTTGTCTGCGAGTGCCTGTATTGGCGCTTTACTTCCTTGAGCGTCTTCAACCATCTGTATAATTTGAGCAAGTAGCGTCTCTTTGCCAACCTTTGTGGCTTTAAAAGTGAATGATCCACTTGTATTTATTGTGCCAGATACAACACTGTCACCAATCTTTTTCTGGATAGGCATTGGTTCTCCAGTAACCATCGATTCATCAATAAAAGATGCGCCTTCAGTAATAACCCCATCAACAGGAATTTTTGCACCAGGCTTCACAATGATCAGATCTCCGTGCTTTACATCGTTTACTGAAATCTCGATTTCTTTTCCATCACGAACGACCAATGCCGTTTTAGCTTGAAGATTGAGAAGTTTCTCGATGGCATCACCAGTCTTTATCTTTGAACGAGCTTCGAGATATTTTCCGAGCGCAATAAAAGTAATAACCACTATCGTCACATCATAGTATTGGTACTCGACATTAATAAATGGACTAAGGACATCTTCAAAAGCAGTGACCGCAAAACTATATATAAAAGCAGTGACCGTACCAATACCGATAAGCGTATCCATGTTTGCCTTGCCGTACCGAAGGAATCTGTAGAAACCTAGAATATAAGGCCTACCCACCACAAAAAGAATATATGTCGCCAGCACCGGAAGAAGATGGTGCATGAAATTTGACACTGCAGGAGTCATCATGGGGAGAATGTCGAACTTGGGTAATATTTCCCATACCATAAAAATGATTGAGACTATGGCTATAGGAATAGCTGAGAACAGCTTTATTCTCATATCTGCCACCTCAGCAAGTTTCTCTTTTTTAGATTGGTTAAGTCCTAAATGCGCAGCATGTTCGTTTTCGGACATGCCCATCTCGTTCGCTGTCTCGGGAACCTCGAGTGAGTACCCGAGAGGTTCGATATGCTTAGAGAGGTCATGAGGACTGGTTTTTGAAGGATCAAAAGAAACCTTCGCCCTCTCTGTACCATAGTTCACTTCTGCAGAATGCACACCCTCGACTTTCTTAAATGTTTTTTCGATAACAGATGAGCATGAAGCACAATGCATTCCTTTTACGTTGTATGTTTGCGTATGCATAAATTATTTTCTCTTTAGCTTATAAACTTTTAAAATCTCCTGCTTGGCCTTCTCAGTCTGCCCAGCCTTTACCTGATTCATGATGCATCCACCAAGATGATTTTCGAGCAACAAGTCTTCTACATTTGAAAGCCCCTGCTTGACCGCTGAGGTTTGAGTGATCACATCAATGCAGTACGTGTCATTCTCGATCATCTTCTGAAGACCTCGGATCTGGCCCTCGATAAGTTTGAGGCGACGAATAATCTTTCCCTTACTTTTATCTTCCATATATTTCATGCTTAGCATTATATACCCCCTAGGGGGTATATTGCAAGTCAAACAATAAAGCACCCAAACGGGTGCTTTTATGTTCTGGTTACTGCTCTCAGCAGGTATGCAATTTTCAGAATAGTACCTATGATTTCTATCGAAACTTGAGGAGTCTAGGACACCCCCTTTAGAGGGTTCGTGCCCATGACTCGTTCTTAAAATGCTTTACAAAATATAGCGATTTTAAGAGTCTCGATAGATCTCACTTGGCTGCTGCCGCAAAAGGATTCGAACCGTCTCGGTCGCCCTTGACTGGTCTACTTACTTCGCGCTTCTTTTAATGTGCTTGTCCACCACAATAACTGCTTAATCATCGCATCTGCTTTCTCAACATAGTTGGCAAATAAATCATCTGCACTACTTTTACCCATAACAACTGGAAAATACTGCTCTCCATTCATGTGAATTGCTTCTCGAATAGGTGCCATCTGGAGTTCAACAGCAATGAGGCGCAACTGCTCTACAGCACGTGCTCCACCAACAGATCCATAACTCACAAATGCAATGGGTTTGTTATTCCATTCTGGACTGACCCAGTCAATGGCATTTTTCAATACACCGGAAGTGCTGTGATTGTATTCTGGAGTTACCATAATGAACGCATCTCCTTCCTCAATCTTTTTTGTAAAGCGAGCAACAGCTTCATTTTCGTATGGTTCCGTTTTAAATGAAGGGCTAACGGCCTCGTTGAAAAATGGCATTTCGTAATCACGCAGGTCAAGTATCTCCACAGTAACACCATCTTGCTTTTTAGCCTCTTCTGCAATCCAAGCAGTTGCTTTGTCTGAAAAACGTCCTTCCCGTGTACTGCCAGTAATTATTTTTATATTTAGTTTAGTTTTTTCCATATTATTTTTATTATTTAATAATTTTTAAGTTTGTTTTTGACCATTGCCTCTTGGTCTATTTCCTAATCCCTTCCTCAACAATAATCTCTTCACTTACCGCCTCTACAAGCTGCTCATCCTCGGTGAGACGTTTCTTTTTCCAGTCACCCTTTGCATACCAAGCAATTGCAATACCAGCAATGATGACGTTCGATATTGGAAATGCCCACCATAATCCGTTCACACCAAGTGACGTGTAACGAGACAAGATGAAAGCCAATGGTAGTTGCAACCCCCATTGCGACACTAGTGCAATCACCATAGTGGCAATCATATTTCCTGAGGCACGAAATACCCCAGTAAGAGCCAATTGTGCTCCCATAAACCCGAATGTAAGTGACATAGTACGCACAAACGTTGTGCCAAGCGCTATGACTGCATCATCTCCGGGCACAAAGAAAGCAATAAGATGTGATGCAAAAATAAAAGTTATAACTCCAATAAGACTCAGACCAACAAATGATATGATTGCTCCTAGTTTTGCAATACTAGAAGCTCGCTCTATATTTCCTGCGCCAATGTTTTGACCGACTAATGTTGAGACGGCCATGGAAACTCCCATGGCCGGAATGATAATAAATTGCAGAATATTTGATCCTACTCCGTATGAAGCAATCGCCAACGTTCCAAAACTAGTAATCAAACCAGTCATAACGACCAGTCCAAGAGCCCGAGCTGATTGTTCGATAGATGCTGGAAATCCCAAGAAGAATGCTCTTTTGATAAACGCAAAATCTGGTTTGAAATCGGGAAGCCGTATCTGAATACCAAGCTTTCCTTTAAATAAAACTGCAAATCCAATCAAAGCTGAAAGACCTTGTGTCACCAATGTAGCCATCGCTGCTCCCATTACACCATGTCCTCCAAATGGTCCCCAACCAAATATAAAGAGTGGATCTAGTACCAGGTTTAGTAGGACAGTGCCGAGAACAATGAACATCGGCAGAGCCACTTGTCCAATTCCACGCATAATCGACTGAAACATCACAAAACTGAACATGAATACCAATCCAATAAATGACACGCGCATATATCCCAACGCATGATCAAATACATCTGGTGCAACGCCTATAGCATGAAGGATTGTCGGTGCAAGAACGTATCCTATAGCTCCCAATACTAGGGAGGTGAAAATGACCATGAGTAACGTTTGTGAAGCTACATGACTGACCATCTTTTCATTCCTTGCTCCCACATACTGTGCGATAAGTGTTGAGCCAGCCACCGCAAGTCCTGCTCCAATCGCTATCATCAAGAAAATGACAGGAAAACTCACGGAAACAGCAGCAACCGCGGAACCACCCAATCGTCCTACCCAAAATGCATCAGTTAGCTGATATAGACTCTGCAAGATATTTGCCAGAACTATCGGAACAGCTAACGTAAGCAGTGAAGTTAGTATGGGTCCTTCTAGAAATTTTTTAGATCGCTCATTCATAAATTATTTGGAAATAGATTTTGTCAGCTTAGCTTGTAATCTTACATATGCAGAAAATTCATCGTCCGTGAACACATCAAATAACTTTGTAAACTCTTTTAGTTTTTTTGTTCGCATGTGCTCGAACTTTTTCTTAGAGTCAGATGAAAGCACGAGTACTGAGGCACGAGCATCAGTAGAGAGTGGTTTTCGTATGATATGACCCTTCTCTTCCAGAGTATTAGCCAGCTGCGTTGCAGCACTGCTTGATATTCCGAGCGCTTTCTTTACATCTCCTATAGTCACCAAATTGTCACGACCAATCACCATGAGTGCAAGCCATTGGGAGTGTGTTAACGGCAGTTTAGATGCAGAACAAGACACTCCACGCAAGTGTTGTCTCATTAACTTAAATCCCTCAATTATTTCTTCGACATTTTTGGAACGATTCATATTTATGTAAGTATCTTACACAAATATGAACCGAGGGTCAAATTACTTTTCAGCAGACCTTAACCTTATAATCACACATTACAATAAAAAAACCTTCTAGGATTCGAACCAACAAAACGCCTTAAAATAAGGCTCCTCTGGATTTTGAAAAAATCACAAAAGTTCGAGCCCATGACTCGTTCTAAATATACGTTGCAAAATATAGCGATTTTAGGAGACACGGTCTGTCTCACATGAGTGCTGCCGGACTAGGACTCTTTCATTACATGAACAGTATACCTTTTGGATTTTTTGTTCAAAACAAGCTTTCCAAGCTGCCGGACGTACGGAACTGGAAAACCCTCGGTTTTCCCATCAGGCTACGCCTCCTTCCTCCACGGGAGAGACCTTCTCTCCCGACCCCTCTCTCCTAGTCCGGACAGTCTCGTCGTTTTTTTATAAAAATCTCCTTGCTGCCGGACTAGGACTCGAACCTAGATAGCTGGTACCAAAAACCAGAGTCCTACCATTAGACGATCCGGCAATACTTTAACCTCTGCATTTTGCAATATTTTGAGCCTAAATGCAATTTAAAACTAGATATTTTGAAAGCTCACACCAGCGCCCACCTCAAGCCCCTTATTCTTCGCAAAACCACTATTGACCTCAAGCACATAGTCTACCGGCTGGGGCGGCAAGTAAAAGATAGGAGTTTCTGGATCAAAAACATTAGTTACCTCATGGTCGATGCCCACTATTTTATCATCTACAATCCAAATGATATCAATCGGAAAATTCATATCAGGCATCCAAAAACGATGGATTTCTCTAACGGGAAATATAAAAAGCATTCCCGAATCCGCCGGCAAGAATTCTTTACCAGACAAACCTTTTACTCTCTCAGCTGGCGACTGACTTATTTCCACCGGAATTCTGACATTATTTATAATCACGGCTGGTTCTTTTTTGGAAGCTTGAGCCCAGTAAATCGCCGAAACAAATAAACCGAAGATGAAGATAACGACTAGAATTTTATAAAAAAATTTCATTCTATTTTTTAACTCCTAATTTTTCACAAATATTCACGATAGCTAGTTCCAGTGGTAACTCTGATAAATAAGTAGTACCGATCGCATCATAAGCATCGAGTAATTCTTTTAACACCGCCGATATTTTATTACTATTATCGTGATTTGATAAAGTTTCTAATTTATTAAAAATTTCTTCTCTGACACTAGTTTTTATAACCACTTTCATATCCGGAGCATATTTTATAAGCATCACAAAACGTAAATCATCTAAAACCCGGCGCGTAAATATTTTTATATTCCCACTATGATCACTAATATTTTTAACTACCGCTAAAGCCTTACCAGCACTAGCACTCAACAGAGCGTCGAGAAAATCGATCACTAAATTATCGGCCGGCTCCCCCATCAAAAGACGAACATCTTCAGCTGTCACTTCTTCACTACTTTCCACTCCGCTGAGAACTTTTTGCAGTACACCCAAAGTGTCACGAAAAGATCCGGCCCCAAGCGAAGCAATGAGTCTGGCACCACTTTTATCTATCTTATAGCCTTCTTTTTTAGAAACCTTAGTCACCACTTCAGCCAGAGTTTCTACTGTTGGTTGTTTAAAAGAATGGAGTTCACAGCGAGAAATAACTGTTTCTGGTACTTTATGAAGTTCAGTCGTCGCCAAAATAAAAATCACGTGAGCTGGAGGCTCTTCTAAAGTTTTAAGGAGGGCATTAAAAGCCGACTTAGAGAGCATGTGCACCTCGTCGATAATATAAACTTTAACATCAGATTCAAAAGGTAAACTACGAACACCATCGCGAAGTTCCCGCACATCATCGACACTAGTATTAGAAGCAGCATCAATTTCATACAAGTCTTTAGGTGAACAACCCAATTCTCGAGCCATGATGCGTGCCACAGAAGTTTTTCCCGTACCACGAGCACCACAAAATAAATAAGCGTGAGCGGTCGCCTTATCAGCAATCTCTTGCTTTAAAGCCGAGACAATCGCTTCTTGACCAACAACATCTTTAAAATTTTGAGGACGGTATTTTCGATATAAAACTTCTGGAGCCATATATTTTAATTATACCAGAAATTTAGCTTCGGCTAAAAACCGGTTAATTATTTCCTCCACACCCTCCGCATTTTCGGCTTGCATTAACTCTGCTCGCAATTCACTCGCTCCAACAAAACCCTCAACGTAAGCTTTGAAATGTTTTTTCATAATCGCAAAACTTTTAGTATGACCGCCGAAAAGTTCTTTATTTTTTTCAGTCGGCCCAAACAAATCCCAAAACAAATTAGAGTGTTCAATTAAAACTTTTAATTTTTCTGCCACACTAGGAACGACACCAGAGTACAACCAAGGATTGCCATAAATACCTCGACCAATCATTACCCCATCCACTCCATAAATATCAACTTTATTTTTCGCTTCTACTAAATCTGAAACATCGCCATTACCTAAAATTAAAGTCTTAGAGCCCTTCGCTAATTCAACCGGAATTTTAATTTCATCCCAATGAGCCTCGACCTTCGACATTTCTTTTCGGGTTCGCAGGTGGAAAGTAATAGCCGCGGGTTCTGTTTCCAGTAGAGTCTCGGCCCATTCCTTAATTTCATTTTTATTGTAACCAATTCGAGTTTTCACCGACACCGGCAAACTCGTACCAGCTTTAGCTGCTAAAATAAGTTCTTGCGCTAGCTTCGGATGTTTGATTAGATCAGCCCCGCAACCCTGTTTTTCGATGCCTCTATCCGGACAACCCATGTTAATATCAATACCATCAAAACCGAGTGTCTCCACAAAAGCCACCGCTTCTTTTAAAACTTCTGGTCTGGAGGTAAAAAGTTGAGCGATAATTGGTTTTTCAGACGGAACAAAATAAAGTTCCCGCAATAGTTTTTTACGACCCTCTGGATGCATCAGACCATCAGCCGAAACAAATTCAGTGAAAAACAAATCGGGTTTACCGTATTTGTTGATAATTTGCCGAAAAGCGGCGTCGGTGACATCAGCCATCGGCGCTTGAACCATAATTGGACGCTTTAATTGTTGCCAGATATTAGGTTTTGACATAAATAATAGATTACCTCAAATGTGGATAATAGGCTACCACATTACTTGACTATGTTATAGTAGTATGTTAATATAATAGAGGAGAGAAAAACTTACGTTCTTTACAGCAACCAGGAGTTACGAGTAATGAAGTTCAATTTTGATCATGTGACCATCAAAAAAGAGGGTGATCACTACAAAGTTACAGTCAAAGAAACCAGGCAAGTGTTTTATTTTAACCCCCTGACCTGGGAATTTGTCGGAGACAGGCCCGACAGTGACCTCCTGCGAGAGGTTTGCACAGAAATCGATGCCTTTGATTTCCAGACAACCAGACTAACGCGGCCAAAAAACCGAATACCTGCACGAATACCCGCAATGGCTGGGGCTATATGACCCACCAAACCCCTTTGGGCGTACATCCTTCGATGTGCGCCCCTTTTTATTTGACTTTTTTAGTAAATATGTTATTATTAAAGGAGATTAGGAATGGGACCTAAACAACAAAGCGAAAGGAGGTCACAATGATCACAGAGCCACTATATTACAAACCAGTAATGATAGTACATCCGCAATCTTCAATAATTCAGTGTCTTGATTGGTTTCCACCAAACACAGACAACGAATTATGGAGGCTAGCGCGGGGCTACGTCTTAATCGAACCAATCATTTCTGTGGACGGAGGCGGCCCATTGTACAGAGTATATCCAAATTCAATATTTCGTGATGCAGACCATATAATAATCTCTTGGTTTACCGAAACGAACACCTTTGAGATAGACTTTTCTTGCTCTAGCTTTGGGCACAAGTTAGACGAAAGAAATTCTCTACGGTATATGAACGTCAATTTCCCCGACGCTATGGTGGCTACCCAAATATGTAGAAAACACATGGAAAGAATTGAGCAAATTATAGCGACTATGCGAAATAATTGACCCCTCCCTCCCCCGCTTCGGCACTTGCCGGAGCGGGGTTTATTTTTTATTTTTTATAGAAATAATCAACCAAACCTTTATGAGTCGCTCGCGCTAAACGAGGTAAACTTTTAGTCCGCCGATCGGCAATATAATAATCAGGCTCATACATATAACCATACTCGACAAGAACTGCCGGGTGAGTTTGAGAATTATTAGCCCCGACCGCGATCAAATCTTGAGATTTAATAATCCCCCCACTTTCCAAAGGAAAAGTACTGGTCGCAGTCACATTGTCTAAACTATTATAAAGCTTTTGAGCTATATCCTGACTAGTCTGACTATTGCCAAATTGATCTTCGGGAACATACATCGCAAAACCAACATATTTACCAACCACTTTCATATCGTCACGAGGATAGTCATTAAAATGAATATGGAGAGCGAGATCTACTTTTTTATCATTGGCCCATTTATTAATTCCATAAAGCCGAAAACCAGTATCAGCCGTCACCAGATTGTGTTCAATGACAGCTTCTTCCCGCACGATGCCTCCTGTGGCGAGGAGAGCCGACATGGCTTTTTTAGCTGACTCTTTAAAATGAATAATTTGGGTTTCGGAACTAGCAAAAAAATCTGAAAACTCATCAGTATAGTCTCCGGTTTCAAAATCACGAGTCGTGACAATTTTAAAACGACCATCTGCTTCTAAAAGTTTAGCTATCTCGCGAGCTAGTTCTCTAGTTAACTGTTCTTCTTTTAATTCTCTAAACTTACCACCGTAAGATTCATGATCATGCCCTGGAACTAAAAGAATTAATTTAGGATCGTCACTATGATTAAAACTAATTTCAGTAGAAATCTGTTCTTCTAAATTTTTAGTAAAATAATTAAAACCAGCCCAACTAAGCAGCGCTAGTGCGATAATAAAAATTAATAACTCTAAATTTTTTTTAGATACAATATTCATATATTAAAATAATTATTTAATCTTCAGTCTCAATCGGTGTCTCATCACTATCACTATCTGCCTCTTCTGCGGTCACTACAGCTCCAATATTATAATCTAAATATTTATAAAAAACTTTTTTACCAAATCTAAAATCAACATATTCTAAACTGGCGCCACCGGCCATTTGATTGCGAAACTCAGTAGATAAAAATACCGCCTCTAGATGTTTACCCAGAGTTTGTAAATCAGTCCGGCCACTGACGAGTAAATTCCACTCATAAACACTACCCTGGCTTCTATCTCTAACTTTAAAAACATAATCATCGGCTGGTGATAAAGTGACAGCACTAACGGACAGTTTGCCACCAGATAATTTATCTACCGTTTGGGGAAGTGTTTCTATTCGAGAAACTAAATTACTAAATTTGTTTTTACCGATTGGATAAACAAAAGGCTTAATAATCTCTCCATCACCCAAACCAACAATCTTAAATAAAGTATTAGAATTAGTGGCTACGGGTGCAAAGACAAAACCTTCACTGGTCGCCAAAAAACATCTAGAATTAGCACTATCAGCACACCAAGTATATTTACCTTGCCTTTCAGTCACTCTAATTTTTAAAGTACCCAAAAGAGACGAGTTTATATCTACGGTTTCCAAATAACCAAATTTGGCGAGCAAAGTATTTTTAATTTCATCTTTAGGATAAAAGAAAACGCTTGATCTTGGTATAATCAAAAGAGAATTACCCTCTAGTAATTTTTTAGACTCCTTTAAAATACTATCTTTAGCAATAACTTTATTGCCACTAATTTCAATATCTTCAATCCGGATCGCCTGGTGACGCAAACTAAGCAAACCTAAGATAAATAAAATAAGAAAAACTACGAGGAGAGTCATTAATCGTAATTTTCGGCGGCGTTTGCGATTTAAAATCTTAGTCCGATGAATTTCATCCCGCGCGTAACGAATTTTACGATTAGGATTGATTTTTTGTAATGGTATCTTTGCCAAGATATTTTTGTAACACTTCAGGAACTTTAATAGAACCATCAGCTTGCTGATAATTTTCAACCAGTGATACTAATAGTCTAGGAGTAGCCGACAAAGTACCATTTAAAGAGTGAGCGAACCGCAATTTACCTTCAGTATCTTTATATTTAATATTTAACCGCCTAGTCTGAAAATCATGAAAGTATGAAATGGAATGAGTCTCGCGATATTTTTCTTCTTTAGGCACCCAAGCCTCAATATCATATTTTTTAACCTGGCCTAAACCAAGGTCTCCGGTACAGTTTACAACCACGCGATATGGTATACCCAAAGATTCCATATAACTTTCAGCCACTTCCAGCAAAGTCTCATGCCACTTAACCGACTCATCGTGTCTGGCTTCACATAAAACTACTTGTTCTATTTTATAAAATTCATGCACTCTAATTAAACCCTTTACATCCTTACCATGACTGCCGGCTTCTCTTCTAAAACAAGGAGAGAAGCCTAGATATTGTAGCGGTAATGAATTTTCCGGGATTACTTCATCCATCATATAGCCCATGATCGGCACTTCAGCCGTACCAGATAAATATTCACTATCTTGAGTTTTATATAAATCTTCTTCACCTTGAGGTAAATAACCAGTCCCAATAAAAGGTTCTTTGCGGAGTAAAGATGGAGCCATAATTGGACTAAAACCAAATTTTTGAGCTGTTTCCACCGCGTGTTGCCACAGCGCAAAAGATAATCTAAAGCCATCATTTTTTAGGAAATAACCTCGAAAACCAGCCACTTTAGTTCCCCGCTCAAGATCTATCATGTCTAAGTTCGACATAATATCTATATGACTAACTGGTTCGAAGTCAAAAATAGTTTTATCACCATGAGTTTTAAATTCAGAATTTTCTGCATCACTATCACCTTCCGGTACCGACATGTCGGGAATATTTGGCACTTGAACCATCAGCTTTTGCCACTCGATAAAAACTTCTTTTAACTCATCTTCTTTTTTTTGTAATTGCTCTTTCACTAATTTCATCTCTTCTATCACCACATTTCTATCTTCTGAGTTAAGAGCTCCAGCTACTTTTTGATTAGCTTCATTTTGGAGAGCGCGAAAAGTTTCCACCTCTTTTAAAATCGATAGCCTCTTATCATCGGCCGTCAACAAATCACCAACATTAAAATCTAATCTCTTTTTTCGAGCGGCTTCTTGAACTAAGTCCTTATTTTCCCTAATGAATTTAATATCTAACATATACACCAGAATAGCAAAATCGGGATAAAAAAACAAAAATATTAAATAATTTCTGTTAAAATTAGGCTATGGCAGACGATATCTACAAAATTGGCTTTGATGACTTCCCTCCATTACTTAAGGAAATAAATGATCCACCAAAAGAACTCTATATTAGAGGCAATCTACCGAACCCCGCCGATTATACTTATTTAGCTGTAGTTGGTTCTAGATATCATTCTAGTTACGGCAAAGAAGTCTGCGAATCTTTAATAGAGAGCCTTCGAGGTTTACCGGTAGTTATAGTCTCCGGTCTGGCTTTAGGTATCGACAGCATTGCCCATACTTCTGCCTTAAAGTCAGATTTAAAAACAATTGCCATTCCCGGCTCTGGCCTCGACCCGAAAAATATTTATCCCCGCACTCACCAAAAACTAGCACAGAAAATAGTCGAAAGTGGCGGCGCTTTAGTTTCAGAATTTAGCCCAGACACTCAAGCGGCGCCTTGGACCTTTCCTAGACGCAATCGAATTATGGCCGGCTTATCTGCCGCCACTTTAGTTATTGAGGCTCGTGAAAAATCTGGGACTTTAATCACAACCAGACTCGCGATGGAATACAATCGAGATGTCTTAGTAGTTCCTGGTTCAATTTTTAACGCCGGCTCGATTGGGCCTTTAAAATTGCTAAAGGATGGTGCTACCCCTATTTTAAACGGGGCTGATTTAAAAGAAGCTTTAGGATTTAAAACTGATGAAAAAGATGTCACAGAGAAAATCGATATTGATAGTTTATCTGGTCCGGAGCAAGAAATATTTAAACTCTTAGCGAAAAATAACATGCCTCGAACAGAAATTTTTATCCACTTAAAACTGGCGACCGAGGACATTAATACCGCTTTAACTATGCTAGAGTTAAGAGGCCTGATCACAGAAACAGCTGGCGAGATGAGATTGATCTAGATTTGCAAAAGTCAGAAATGTGTAGTACTACTTAAATGCTTTTTAAAAGCACTCATATATATGAAGCTACTAATTGTTGAGTCTCCCGCTAAAGCGAAGACTATTTCTAAATATTTAAATAATGAATACACTGTCCGCGCCTCAGTCGGACATATTCGTGATTTACCGAAATCAAATAAAAACGCCATTGATATAAAAAATGGTTTTATTCCTCATTATGAAATTTCCGCTGGCAAAGAAAAAGTTGTTAATGAATTAAAACGTCTAGCCAAAAAATCAACCGATGTCATTCTCGCGACTGACCCCGACCGTGAAGGCGAGGCTATCGCTTGGCATATTAAAGAAGCTTTGGGATTAAAAAAACCAAAACGCATAGTCTTTCATGAAATCACAAAGCAAGCCGTCAACGAAGCCATGAACCACCCGCGCCAAATTGACGAGGATTTAAGATCAGCCCAAGAAGCTCGTCGCGTCCTCGACCGGCTTTTTGGTTATGATCTATCTGGTTTAATTTGGCAAAAACTTCGCTATGGCCTATCGGCTGGTCGGGTCCAGTCACCAGCCCTGCGAATTTTAGTCGAAAGAGAAAAAGAAATTAGAGCTTTTATACCAGAAAGTTTTTGGGTGATTTCAGCCTTATTTAAATCTGAAAATAAAACCGAAATTCCCTTTACTTGTTCTATTGAACCTAAAACAGAAAAAGATGCTCTAGATATTATTTCTGCTAGCAAAAAAGCTAAGTGGCATATTTCAGACATCAAAGAAACTGACAATAAAAGACAACCACGAGCCCCCTTCACCACCTCTACCCTCCAACAAGCAGCTTCTAGTCGCTTGGGTTTTTCTCCGAGCCAGACCATGAGATTGGCTCAAAAATTATATGAGAAAGGCCACATTACTTATATGCGTACCGATAGCACTAATTTATCGACAGCCGCTTTATCAGATATTCAAAATATAATTAGCAAAGAATTTGGCGCTGATCATTATGAACATCATGTTTATAGTAAAAAAGCTAAAAATGCTCAAGAGGCGCACGAGGCTATTAGACCAACTGATGTGGCTAAAAAAATGGAAGGGACGACCGATCAAGAGAAAAAGCTTTATCGCTTAATTTGGACTAGAACTGTATCTAGCCAAATGAAAGCCGCAAATGTTTTGCGGACTAAAATTACAGCTCAATCTGATGATAAAAATATTCCCGTTTTTGCCACCACTGGCTCACGAGTAATTTATCCTGGCTGGCTATTAGCCGACACTCGAGCTTCTGGAGAAGATATTGAGGTGCCAAAATTAAAGATTGGTGAATTATTATCTCTTATAGAGATAGACAGTGTTGGTAAAGAAACAACAGGACCAAATCGCTACAGTGAAGCCGGTTTAGTTAAAGAATTAGAAAAACGTGGCATTGGCCGACCTTCAACTTATGCTCCCACTATTAAAACTATTGTTGACCGAGGCTATGTGACGAAAGAAGGCAAGAGTTTAATCCCAACAGACACTGGAGAAACAGTGAGTGATTTTTTGACCGCTCATTTTGATTCGTATATTAGTGACTCTTTTACAGCTCAAATGGAAGACGAACTGGATGATATTGCAGACGGTAAAAGAACTTACGAGAAAACTTTGAGCGATTTTTACACACCATTTACTAAAGTTATTGCTTCGAAAAAGAATATAGAAAAAATAAGCAATCTTGGTGAAGCCCCAGATAATATTAAATGCCCAGAATGCCAAGCTAGTATGATTATTAAATTAGGTAAAGGAGGTAAATTTTACAGTTGCTCTCGCTTCCCTGATTGTAATGGAGCTCTAACTCTAGAAGGTAAAAAATTGGAAGGGCCAAAAGACTTGGGTCGAGTTTGTCCGAAATGTAATAAGGCGAATTTAGTAGAAAGAGAAGGTCGTTTTGGTAAATTTATTTCTTGCTCCAGTTATCCTAAATGTAAATACATAGAAGAAGACCCTAATGCCGAAAAACCTGGAGACACTGGGGTCACTTGCCCCCTATGTAATAAGGGTACAATGGTAGAAAAACGAGGACGATTTGGCCTCTTTTATGGTTGTTCTAATTATCCTGATTGTAAACATATTATAAAGACCAAACCAACTGGTAAAATTTGTGGCTATGCTCGAGAAGATGGCCCTTGCAAACACCTGATGATGGAAGGTACAAAAACTATCCCCGATCGTTGTAGTGATAAAACTTGCCCCAATCACAATCCACATAAATTAGAAAAATAAATATTATGCTATTTTTTAAAAAAGATAATTTAAACCCGAAAGAAATTTTTGATTATATTAAAGGCATCACTGATGAAGATAAAGAGCGCATTAAAAAAGCTTTAGACTTTGCTAATGTTGCTCACGAGGGTCAAAAAAGATTTTCAGGTGAACCTTATATCACCCACCCTTTTGAAGTGGCTAAAATTTTGGCTGAAATGAATGTTTCCACGGATATGATAATCGCCGGCCTACTTCATGACACTCTAGAAGACACCGCAACCACGGAAGAAGAAATTAATGCTAATTTCGGACCGCATATTCTATTTCTCATCGAAGGCGTGACCAAGTTGGGTAAAATAAAATACCAAGGAGCTACTCGACACGCCGAAAGCTTACGCAAACTTTTTGTAGCCATGGCCGAAGACATTAGGGTGATTCTAATAAAACTCGCTGACCGTCTTCACAACGTTCGTACTTTAGAGCACGTGCGTCCCGACAAGCGTCAGCGAATTGCTTTGGAAACCATTGAAATATATGCCCCGATCGCTAACCGGCTTGGTATTTGGAAAATTAAAGGCATGCTTGAAGATGCTAGTTTTCAATATGCCTTTCCGGAAGAATATAAAACTGTAGTTAAACTTAGAAAAACTAAAGGTAAAGAATCTTTAAAAAGAATCGAAAAAGTATCACGCACTCTGCAAAAAGTTTTAGCTGAACACAATTTGCGTCATGCTCAAATAGACTATCGCATTAAATACTTATTTGGTTTATATAAAAAACTCCAGAAAAAAAATATGGACATAGATCAAATCTATGACCTCCTAGCCATGAGAGTAATAGTCGACACTATACCTGAGTGCTATCAAGTGTTAGGCATTGTTCACAATTTATGGCGCCCCGTACCAGGACGGCTTCATGACTATATCGGCCGCCCTAAAGACAACGGTTATCAAAGTATCCATACTGATATTTTTACCCCCGATGGCTCAATGGCTGAAATTCAAATTAGAACAACTAAAATGCATGAAGAAGCTCAATTTGGCATCGCCTCTCATATTGTCTATGAAGAATCAGGAAAGCCCGCTACTGGAGGAAAAATGGAAAAAAAGTTTGATTGGATCAAAAACTTAATTGAATGGCAAAAAAATGTTTCCGACTCCGAAGAATTTTTAACCAGTCTCAAGACTGATTTCTTTGGTGATCGTATTTTTATTTTCACCCCCAAAGGAGATGTAATCGATCTACCCGAAGGCGCTTCGGCTCTAGACTTTGCTTATGCCATTCACTCCGATGTCGGCAATAATGCCCACGCTGCTTATGTTAATAATAAATATTCGAGTTTGGATACTATTTTAAAAGATAGACAAATTGTAAAAATAGAAACCAAAAAAACCAATAAACCTAGTTTAAAATGGTTAGACTATTGCAAAACCACCATGGCTAAAAAACACATTAGATCTTATCTCCAAAAAAATACCGATTAGAGCGAGAAATTACTAACCGAGTATATATCTTCTTCAGGTTCTTCTACTTTCACTGTAGAGTCGTTCAACATATCACCTTCTAAAATTTCGGACGTTGCTTCGAAGGCATCTATAGTATCAGCATTTTCAACTCCACTATTATTACTTTCCAATAAGTCGAGTAATTTATGCAAATCTTCGGGAGAGAAAAAGGCAATGGTCAAACGACCACCCTTTTCTTTCTTTTCTACTTTCACTTTAGCTCCAAAGCGCTGTGACAATCTTTCTTCGGCTTCTATTATATTAGGGTCGACTTGATAGTCTAAAACCCTCACTTTACCAATAGCTATCCGGCGAGCCATTTGTTCAGCTTCACGAACTGTTAATCTTCGAAGAACTATATCTTGAAACAAAGTCATCTGTTCTTCTGGTCTATCGGAGAGCATCAGAAGCGGCCTAGTGTGACCTTCATTAATTTTTTTAGCCACCAAAGCATCAAGCATGTCTTGAGGGAGCGCTAAAATACGTAAACTATTAGAAACATATTCTCGACTCTTGCCGACTTTTTGAGCGACTTCCACATGTTTTAAATTAAATTCTTTAACTAACCTCATGAAAGCTTCGGCTCGATCTAGGGGATTTAAATCTTCTCGCTGCAAGTTTTCAATAATAGCCAACTCCAGTTTCATTTTATCTGTCTGGTCCCCTGTTCTGATAATAGCCGGCACCTGTAAAATTCCAGCCATTTTAGAAGCCCGTAAACGTCTCTCACCAGCTATTAATTCATATTGGGTATACAAACCCCCATCTGGTCTTTCAACTTCTTTCCTGGTCACCACGAGTGGTTGCAAGACGCCATACTGTCTAATCGACTCTGAAAGGTCTTTGATTTTATCCTCGTCAAATTCTTGGCGAGGCTGGTAAGGATTGGGTTCAATTTTGTCGACTTCAATCCAGAAAATAGAGTGGTGATATATTTCTTCTGTCATTAAGAATTATTTTAGCATAAAAAGTAAAAGGAGAAAAAATAGGCGATTTCAGTTAACTATTTGTACTTTGTAGAGGCACAAGGAGGAACTTGCGAGGAGTCTTGGTCAGGAATAATTTTCTCGTCGTCACTCGAAAATTTTCACGACCCTGACTCGGCTATTTTCTTTGTTAAGAAAATTAAGCCTCCGTCTTTCAAGTCTCCCCCAAAAGCCAAGCAGTTGGCTTTTTCTCCGGCACAAAATAAAAACCCTAACGGGTTTTATTTTGTGCCGGAGGGGAGACTTGAACTCCCATCCCTTGCGAGACACGATTTTGAGTCGTGCGTGTATACCAATTCCACCACTCCGGCAATTTATAAAGCTAGTGTAGCCAAAATTGGCCTATAAATCAACTTATGATAAGCTAACGTCAGAGAATCTTTAAACCGCAACCAAACAGGGAGAGATGACATGTCAAACACAAGTCAATACTCACCAAACGTCACAGGTAGAGCTGCTCGGTGTTTTGCCGACAAACTCCAATTTCTATCTAGGATTGAGGGAATTAGAGCTATCTCTATCAAGAGACCAGTCAAGAAACCCAGAAGTAAAAAACTTGTCAGAGCTCAAAGAAAAGTCTGGAAAGAAGAGGGATCGATCCAAAATAATACCCAGCGTATCGTTTGGCATAATGCATGGATACAGCAAACGTTCATACTCATCTTTTAACCGGAAAGTTAACTCACCAGCCCGTCGCTTGCGACGGGCTGTTTTTTATTGTTGTATTATAAGATGTCTAAACCACAAATCATTGTCATCGTAGGCCCCACAGCCTCCGGCAAGAGCGCTTTAGCGGTTGCTATAGCTAAAAAATTTAACGGGGAAATTATTTCTGCCGACTCGCGCCAAGTATATAAGGGTCTCGATATCGGTTCAGGTAAAATTACTACCACAGAAATGGAAGGTGTCTCTCATCACTTATTAGACGTCACCAACCCTGAGGATATTTTCACTGTGGTAGATTTTAAAACCCTTGCCACCACCGCCATAAATGACATAATTTCTAGAGATCACTTACCTATTATTGTTGGTGGTACTGGTTTTTATATCGACACAATTTTAAACAATACGACTTTACCTCAGGTTGCCCCAAACCCTGACCTCCGTCAGAAATTAGCCAATAAAACAACTCCAGAACTAGGAGAAATATTAAAAAGATTAGACCCAGATCGCTGGTCACAAATAGACCAAAAAAATAAACCACGACTAATCAGAGCAATAGAGATAGCTGAGGTTTTAACTAACGTTCCTAAAGTAATCACTTCGGAATCCCTTTTCAACCCCCTAACTATTGGTATTTCTATCCCTCAAGAAGATTTGGATCAAAAGATTAAACTAAGGCTAACAGATAGATTAAAGTCTGGAATGATTGACGAAGTGAAGCATTTACAAGAAGCCGGGTTATCTTACTCTCGTCTAGAATCTTTTGGTTTGGAATACAAATATATCGCCTACTTTCTACAGAATAAAATACATATAGAAGAAATGACAAATAAACTCTACACAGCGATTAGACAATATTCGAAAAGGCAAATGACTTGGTGGAAACGTAATAAAAATATAATTTGGGTAGAAAGAAAAAATCTACTAGAAGACGTAACTCTTTTAGTAGATAATTTCTTAAAAACGAAATCTAATTAGGATAGATGTTTAGAGACCAACTTGGTCATTTCAAACATACTTACAACAGCTTTACCGCCAAACACCTTTTTTAAATTTGCATCAGCAATAATGTTGCGCTTATTTTTGGGATCTTGCATATCATTTTTCTTGATATACACCCACAACTTCTTAACCACTTCTGATCGAGGCATAGGACCCTTACCTATTACTGCTGCCAAATCTGAACTAATCGTCATCGGCTTCATAAAAGCAGAGTTAGATTTTCCTTTAGCTTTCGCTATAGCTTTTGCCATACTTAATTGATTTTAAAAATTAATAAATAACCTTAGAGCTAATTATATCATTTTCCTATAAAGCCGCTAGGGGGAAGTGTATAACTCTAGGAGAGAAACCGACGATGACTCTCGAGTTACTCTCGTTGGTACTTTTCTGGTTTGTTCGTTTATAAAACTCACAAACATAATACATAAGAAAGTTTATTCCCACTTTCGCTCATCTTCTAGCGGGCTTACCCGCTAGAAGATGAGCTCGAGCGAGGCGAAGGCGGGTCCACGAGGACTCGAACCTCGAACTTCGGTTTTGGAGACCGACGTTTTACCATTGAAACTATAGACCCAAATAAAAATACTAGATTCAAATTAGAGTCTAGCATTTTTATTTAAAAAACAAAATTGGCTTAAATCTTACTTTTTGCTTTCAGTAAACTTAACGTGTTTTCGTAGTTTAGAGCTATATTTCTTAAGCTCAATTTTACGCTCCACTTTTTTCTTATTTTTACGAGTCCAGTAAACTTCACCAGTTTCTTTGTGGACTAATTTGATTAATTTATCTTGGGACATGTCTATAATTTAGTATTATTTTAACAGGAGTACTGTAACATAGGTTGAGTTAAAAGAAAAGGGTCATGATTTTGATCCCTTACATACTTGCCATATTTATTAATATGTGTTAAATTTTCATTAGAAAAATAATCCAACCAACATAAAGGAGGCCTCAGATGGGCGAAATAATTAACTTAGGCGAAAGAAGGCAAAAAAAACTTTTAGATGATGATACCCAACTCCAAAAAATAGAAGCTGT
>JAUPUJ010000037.1 GCA_030917625.1 Patescibacteria group bacterium | reverse complement strand
AAAGAGGTAACTAAAAAGTTGCTGACCGTCTTATCCGATCGTGCTTGCGATGTAATTACTAAAAGATATGGTTTGGGTAAAAATACTACCGCTCTAACTCTAGAGGCTATTGGTAGTGAGTACGGAATTACTCGGGAAAGAGTCCGCCAAATAGAAAATTTCTCTCTCAATACTATAAGAAAAGCCCCAGTTTTTAATGAAGTCAAAGCTATAATTGAAGAGCTTAAAGGGATTATGGAAAACTATGGTGGCATAGTTCATGAACAAGAATTTTTAACTCAGATCACTAGTGATAAGGGGAGTCAAAACCATATTCACTTCTTATTAGTTTTGTCTGATGTGTTTACAAAATTACGTGAAGATAATGAATTTCACCACCGGTGGACAGTAGATGGCGCCGTGGCTGCTCAGGTAGAAAGCTCTTTGCGAAAAATTTCTAGCAAAATGTCAGCTCAAGATTTGATGGGTGAACAAGATTTAGTTGATTTACTCCTTAAAGAAGTGAAAGAAATTGCTGATACAGCGGCTTTGGATAATAAAATTTTAGCTCAGAAATGGTTACGTATTTCTAAACTTATTGACCAAAATCCTTTAGGTGAATGGGGTTTGTCTAAGTCTCCAAATATTCGAATGCGTGGCATTCGTGATTATGCATATTTAGTATTGCGCCAACATGGCTCTCCTATGCACTTTGAAGAAGTGGCGAGCAATATTTCCCGTCTGTTCAATCGTAATGCTCATCCTGCAACTTGTCATAATGAATTAATCAAAGATAAACGTTTTGTGCTTGTAGGTAGAGGATTGTACGCTCTGACTGAATGGGGTTATAAACCAGGTATTGTTATAGACGTTATTCGAGATATTTTGAAAAAAGACGGTGCTTTAAAACGTGAAGACATTGTTGCTAAAGTTTTAAGAGAACGTCATGTTAAAGAAAACACAATCCTAGTTAATCTCCAAAATCCTAATTTCTTCAAAAAAGATTCTAGTGGTCGTTATACACTACTCTAGAGTTTTTTTATCACTCCAAATCTGGTAAAATACCCATATACTTATGGATGATTTTTTACTGGTAATTGCCCCGCCCCTTAAAAGTTTACTCGCTGTCGCCGGGGTATATTTTTTGTATTTAATTCCACTTCTTTTAGTGATAATAGCTTGGAAAGTCTGGATTTTATACCGACAGACTCTATTTATTTCTAAGTTAGAATGGCTATTACTCGAAATTAAAATTCCTCGGATTATAGACAAACCACCGCAAGCGATGGAGGTTTTGCTCGCGATTTTTAATCAAGGCAAAGAAGGTACTTTTATTGAGCGCTGGTGGAATGGTTTTGTGCCAGTCTGGTTTTCTTTAGAAATGGCCTCTTTTGGGGGTGATGTTCACTTTTACATTAGAACTCAAAAAGGCTTTAAAAATGCAATTGAGGCTCATATTTATTCTCAGTTTCCTGAAATAGAAATTAAACAAGTTGAAGACTATACACTTAGAGTGCCCTATGAAAAAGCCTCGGGGTCTTGGGATTTGTGGGGTGTTAATTTTGCTTTAACTAAAGATGATCATTTTCCAATCAAGACTTATGTTGATTACGGTTTAGACAAAGCCCCCAAAGAAGAGGTTAAGGTTGATCCTATTACTCCTATGATCGAAGTTTTGGGTAATATTTTACCTGGTGAAGAAATATGGAGTCAGATTTTAATTAGGGCCACAACCAAGAGATTTATTAAAAAAGGAACTTGGTTTACTAAAGTTGATTGGAAAGAAGCGGCTAAAGCCGAGATCGTCAAACTGTATCACAAAGATGTAAAACCTCAGGAGGGAAAGTTTAATATTGGTGATTATACTCAAACTGAGGGCGAAAAGAACTCGGCCCTCGCTATTCAAAGAAGTATGGAAAAAGCTGCTTTTGATTGTGGTTGGAGATTTGTTTATATAGCTAAAAAAGAACAATTCAACAGCGGGGCTATTTCTGGTATTATTGGCAGTACTAAACAGTTTAGTTCTCAGCATTTAAATGGTTTTAAACCAGGAGAGCGAGTCGGATTTGATTATCCCTGGCAGGACATGACTGGCAAAAGAACTATCAAACAAAAATGGCAATTTTTTGATGCCTTCCGTCGTCGTTCTTATTTTTATCCGCCTTATAAAAAACCACCTTTTATTTTAACGACTGAAGAATTAGCAACTATTTATCGTTTCCCTGGAGCAGTGGCTGGGACCCCAAGTTTGGGCCGTATTGAGTCTAAGAGATCAGAACCACCAGCAAATTTACCTTTGTAATTTATCATGGCTATACTTCCACAAAACAATAACGACATGCCAACGCCACCACCTCATCACTTGAAGGATTCTTTTTTGGCCATCTTCCATAAAACAAATACCGCTCTTATTAGTCACCGTTTTTCTCATGCAGTAAATAGACGAATTGCTTTTTTGGCGGCTATTTTTTTTGTAATATTTTCAGTCTATTTTTTCTTTTTTCACCCACCAAGAAATTTTCCCGTTAAACAATTTATTGAGTTGCCTGAAGGAGTGAGTGTGAAAGAAGCGGCTAAAATTTTAGATGAAAAAGGAGTTATAAAATCCAGCTTAGCTTTTGAATCTATATATCGTTTTGGTTTTGGTCTCTTTGGAGGCGAAGAAAAATTAGTGATCAAAGGTAATTATTTCTTTATCGAAAGAATGACTTTGCTTAAAGTTATTTATCATGTCTCAACCGGCAATTATGGTATTGATCATATTAAAATTACTATTCCTGAGGGTTTAAACTTACGGCAAATGGCCAATGTTTTAGGGCGCAATCTACCTAATTTTAATCGTGGCCGTTTTCTTCTTCTAACTAAAGGTCAGGAAGGTTATCTATTTCCCGATACCTATTTCTTTTCTCCCAGTGTTAGCGAACGCGATATCGTTAAAGAAATGAAGCAAAATTTTGAAGATAAAATAGCCCATCTCAAAGAAGATATGGCCGAATCACAATATTCTGAAGAAGAAATTATTGTCATGGCCTCTATTTTAGAAAAAGAGGGGATTACTTCCGAATCAAGAAAAATTATTTCTGGAATTTTGTGGAAGCGAATAGAAACTGGGATGAAGCTCCAAGTAGACGCTGTTTTCCCCTTTATTTTTGGTAAAAACACTTTTGACTTAACTCGAGCCGACTTAAAATTTGATTCGCCTTATAATACTTATTTGTATGAAGGTCTGCCACCCGGACCAATTGCTTCACCAAGTTTAGACTCAATTGAAGCCGCCCTTTATCCAGAACCTAATGACTATTGGTTTTACTTGTCTGATTACAATAGTGAGATGCATTATGCTCGGACTTATGACGACCATCTGCGATTTAGAAAGCAGTTTTTGGGGAAATAGAGGGGTAAATAAACTTATCTAAGCCGGTTCTGACTGTCGGAACCGGCTTTTTCTTTTGTCTTAAAGTTTTAAAAATATTATACTGCTAGCTGTTATTATTTATTTGACCTAAAATTTTTTAATGAAAAAACATAATTTAGCTTTCGTGGATGTCGAGACAACTGGTTTTGATCCGATTAAAAATGAAATTATTGAATTGGGGGCGATTATCGTGAGGCAAGTACCAGGTGAAAATGGTCGCGGACCTAAACTTGAGATTATTCACGAATTAGAATATAAAGTTAAACCGCGTCGCCTGGAAACTGCTGACCCACAAGCATTACGCATTAATGGCTACAATGAAGGTGATTGGCTTTTTGCTGCTGATCTTGAGCAGGTGATGAAAGATTTTGCAGAAAAAACTGCCGGGGCGACTTTTGTGGCTCATAATATGGCTTTTGATTTACGTTTTATCGATCAAGCTTTTGTGGAGTCAGGTGTCGAAAACAAAATGCATTATGGTAAGCTCGATACTATTTCTATTGCTTTTGCCAGGTTGTATCATCATGAAAAAGCCCAGGCTTTTTCACTGGGCGCTTTGTCTGAACTCTTAGGAATCACTAATAGTAAAGCCCACACCGCGCTCGCTGATGCCAGGGCCACGATGGAAGTCTATAAAAAACTACTAGAGATCTAGTTTTATTTTGGGGTTGCTTTAACTCCAGATATTAGTAAAGTGGAATTATGGAACAGGCAAAACAAACAGTCTATGTGGGTATGTCGGGCGGTGTGGATAGTTCACTATCGGCCGCTATCTTAAAAGAAGCTGGTTACAATGTGATTGGCGTCTTTATTAGGGCCTGGGAGGCTCCTGGTGTGCCTTGTACTTGGAAAGATGATAGACGGGATGCCATGCGAGTGGCGGCTCAGTTATCTATTCCTTTTAAAACTCTAGATTTGTCCAAAGAATACAAAGAAGAGGTGGTGGACTATTTAATTTCCGAGTATAAAGCCGGTCGAACTCCAAATCCTGATGTGATGTGCAATAAGGAAATTAAATTCGGTAAATTTTTCCAGTGGGCCAGAAGTGAAGGGGCGGATTTTGTTGCGACCGGACATTATGCTCAAATAAAAAAAGATGACGAAGATTTTAAAATGATTATGGGTTATGATCAAAACAAAGATCAAACCTATTTTTTATGGACTTTGAAAAAGGAGCAATTGGGCCATATTTTGTTTCCGATTGGCCACTTAGAAAAACAAGATGTCAGACTAGAAGCCGAAAAAAGAAATTTATTTACTGCCACTAAAAAAGATAGCCAAGGTGTATGTTTCTTGGGCAAGCTCGATATGGCGGAATTTTTGCAAAACTATTTAGAGGTAAAGAAAGGGGTGGTGGTTAATGAAAATGGGGAAGAGATAGGTGTCCACGATGGAGTTTATTTTTATACCCTCGGTCAACGCCATGGTTTTTCTATTACTCAAAAAACCGACCACGACAGCCCTTATTATATTGTCGGTAAAGATGTAGAAAAAAATATTTTAATAGTATCTACTGCTAAAGAAGAGGGGGATTTGGAGTCAGAAGTGATTAAATTAATTGATTGCAATTGGAATAGTGATTTACCAAATTCTAATAAAAAGTATTCGTGTCGCTATCGCTATCGGGGTGAATTATTGCCTTGTCTTATTAAAAAAAACAGTGACACGTGGTTGGTCGAGATAACTGAAGCTAAAAATGATATCGCCAGCGGTCAGTCGCTAGTGATTTATGATGGTGATATTTGCCTGGGTGGTGGGGTTATCCAATAAATATTCATTTTGCCAAAAGGCTTTATTTTAGCTAGTATTAAATCTATGCAATCCGAAGAAATTAGAAAAATATTTTTAGATTTTTTCAAAAATAGAAATCATTCTATTTTACCCTCAGCTTCTTTAGTCCCTGAAAATGATCCATCAGTCCTTTTTAATACTGCTGGTATGCAACCTCTAGTGCCATTTTTAATGGGCAAAGATCACCCAGCCGGCAGGAGACTCGCCAATATTCAAAAATGTGTCCGCACTCAAGATATAGATGAAGTCGGAGACGCCACTCACGACACGTTTTTTGAAATGATGGGTAATTGGTCGCTCGGTGACTATTTCAAAGAAGAAGCCATCACTTGGAGTTATGAACTTCTCACTTCTATTGATGAAGGTTTCGGCTTAGACCCCGAAAGATTATACATTACAGTTTTTGCTGGCGATGCCAATGCACCTCG
>JAUPUJ010000005.1 GCA_030917625.1 Patescibacteria group bacterium | reverse complement strand
TTTCTAAATAAGTTGTATCAGGAATAATAAAATCTACTCCCGGAGTATCATTGTCTGGGAATTGTAATCCAGCATCGACAACAATAATATCATCTTCAAATTCGATAGCGGTCATGTTTTTACCGATTTCTTCGACGCCACCTAGGGGGATAATACGGATGACGCCTTTTTTAATTGGAGTCACTTTACTTACAGCTTTAGTGGTTTGGTTTTTGTCGCCTGAATGGTTTTTATTAAAAGGACGATTTTTATTGTTTTTATTTCTGTTCATAACACCACTTCTTTGGGGGTGTTTAGGTGGGTTTGTTTTAGGTAAATTGCTGGGTGCGTTCGTTGCTGGTTCCGTATGAGGTGTTTGAGTGTTAGTCATTGTATTACTGTTAGTGTCTTTTTTAATAAATTTTGATTCCATGTTTTTAATTTTAGTTTGATAATAATTTTTTTATTTAAATATTTTCCAAATATATTCTGTGTCGATATACCAGTCATAAATTTGCAGTAGGCGATCGGAACTTCTTGTTAAATATTTTATTTCTATATTTTGCACATCTTTAGGGGCAGCGTATATAAAGTAGGGACTGTACATAAACACGGCTGGATGGTCGCTCGCGATTGTGTTTTGAATTTGTCTAACTAAATCACGACGTTGTTCTTTGTTGTTAGTGTCTTCAAGTTTCGCTAGTAGGTTGTCTGTTTGGACACTAGTGTAAAAAGATATATTTAATCCTGGGTCACTACGCTGGGATGAATGCCAGAAAGAGTAAAGGTCGGCTTCGTTGCCGATAACCATGCCGAATAAAAGAACATCGTATTTGCGAGGGCGGATAGCTTCTTGGTTTAAAGTGTTTTGGTCTAAAACAATGATGTCGACTTGTATCCCTATTTTTTCCCACTGGGTTTTAACAAAGCTAGCTATGGTTTTAAGTTCTTCTGAATCGGTAGTGGTGATCGTCAGCTTTAATAAAGTATCACTGCCATTAATTTTTTTCATTAAAATACCATCTTTATTGGGAGTCCAACCATTTTTCGTCAGAATATCTAATGAAGTTTGAGATCTTTGGTCGGCTTCAATGTCTGTAGATTTAATGGCTTCATAACCAAAAGTTTGAGGTGATAGAGGGCCGTTAACGACTGTGCCATAACCATTTAAAACATTTTCAACTATGTAATTTTTGTCTATCAAAAGATCTAAGGCTTCTCGAACTTCAGCTTGAGTAAATATGGGGTTTTGATTTTGATTGAAAAACAAACCAAACACTCGAGGCAGGGGGGTAGTAATTATTCTTTTGTCAGCCGATTTAATTTTCTCAACATAACTTGGATTAACACTATTCATGCTGTCGATTTGACCTTGTTCATAATCAGCGATAAGTAGAGTCTCGTTGGGGTATAAGTGAAGATTGATTTGATTGATATGAGGTTTGCCGAGAGCAAAATTTTTAAATGATTTTAATTCGAATAAAGTGGGTACACCAGCCGAGTCTTTTTTAATTTTATCTATTTTGTAAGGTCCTGAACCAATTGGGTCTAGATTGTATTCACTAAAAGCAAAATTATTGATATCTATATTACTCCAAATATGGGCTGGTAAAATACCAAGGCTGAGCATTTCTAAAAATCCCGGGAATGGTTTATTTAGTGAAAAAGTGATTTCTCGGTCGTTTTTGATTTCCACCGTCACATTATTCCATAGAGATTGAAAAGGACTTTTTAGATCAGGATTTTTAGTGCTATTAATAGTATAAGCGATATCTTTAGTGGTAATCGGTGTACCGTCGTGCCAAGTTAGATCAGGTTTTAAAATAAAGTGATAGGTTTTAAAGTCTTCAGAAATAGTATGACTTTGAGCTAAGTCTTCAATCAAACTGCCGTCTGATTTTTTACGCATCAATCCAGAATAGATCAAAGTGGTTAAATCTTTATCAACATCAGAGACTGCTAAAATAGGATTAATAAAACGAGGATTGCCAACCACGCCTTCAGTAAATGACCCATAAGGGGCTGGTATTTCAACCATTAAGTCGATATTTTTTTGCCACAAATAAATACTAAGAGTAATTGTGCCAACACTAACACAAGCTAAAACTATAATTTTAAAAATTATAGGCAGGGTGAAAAAAATTGATCTTAGGGTTTGAATCGAAGATAAAAAACCACGATAACGATTGTCAGCTTTCATTTAATTATAAATTTAAGTAATAGTTTCTGGTTGCCGATAACTAGATGTCTTGAGCTAATTTAAAAACTTAAGCAATAAGAGAGAGTAGAATAGACCCAACGAAAAGAATAGCTACTATGCAAGTAGTATTGAAAATTATTTTTTCTAGACCTCGTCTTTTGTGAAAGTTTCCAACAGCGTCACCTCCGCCAAATGTTCCACCTAAACTAGATTCATTTTGTTGTAATAAAATTAAAGACACTAGCGCAACAGCTAAAATAATATGTATCCAAGGTAGCAGAGAAAAAATAGTAGCCATAAAGGTGGTAATTAATTTAAGGTTTTAGTCTAATGTGTGGAAAATAATGGGAATCACAGTAATGTCAGCTAAAAGGTTTAGCATTTATTTAGTTACTTTTTAGAGGAGACAATACTTTTCATGGAGAGTATAGCAAAATAGTTTAAAAATACAAGTTTGAGTATAGATTTTAAGTTTGACTTTGGCTCCAGGGAGCCTTATAATATGTTGAATTATAAGCTTAAAATCCACAAATAAAGATATGGCAAAAGGTAAAAATCCACAAATTTTTCCCCTTGGTGATCGGGTTCTCGTAGAACCTGTAAGAGGTGATAAAGTCGGTAAGACAGCTTCGGGTATTATAATCCCGGAAACTATAAGTAAAGAACGTCCCGAGCAAGGGATTGTGATTGCTGTGGGGGAGGGGCGAATTGATAATAATGGTAATTTAATACCAATTAAGATAAAACCAGGTCAAACTGTGATTTTCTCTAAATATGGTCCGGATGAGATTAAAATTGATGATGTGGAATATTTAATTGTGAGTGAGTCGAATATATTAGCAATCATAAAAGACTAAATTGACAATTATGGCTAAAAAAATTTATTTTAACGATGAGGCTAGAAAGGCTTTAAAACGGGGTATAGATCAACTGTCTGATGCGGTCAAAATGACTCTGGGGCCCAGGGGTCGAGCGGTGGTAATTGAACGTGGTTATGGTGCACCTCAGGTAACCCTAGATGGAGTAACGGTGGCTCGAGAAATAGAATTAGAAGATAAGTTTGAAAATTTAGGTGCCAGCTTAATTAAACAAGCGGCCGATAAAACTAATGATAATGTTGGTGATGGTACGACCACGTCTATTATTTTAGCCCAGGCTTTAATTGAAGAAGGGGAAAAGGCGGTGAGTGAAAGAGGATTTAATGTTATTCGTTTAGCTGATGAGATCACTAATGAAAGCCAAAAAATAATTTCTATTTTGGAGAATCAAGCTGAACCAGTAAAAGATAATAATAAAATAAAAGAAGTAGCGACTCTATCAGCCAAAGATCCAGAAATTGGTTCATTGATAGCTGATGTTTTTCGAGATGTTGGTAAAAGTGGAGTCATCACTATTGAAGACTCAAATACCATTTCTAATTCATCAGAAGTGGTAGAAGGTATGCAATTTGATAAAGGTTATATTTCACAGTATATGGTGACCAATACTGAAAAAATGCAGGCAGAGTATGAGGATCCTTATATCTTAATTACTGACACTAAAATTTCAGCCGTTAAAGATATTTTACCGCTTATAGAAAAAATGGCTCAAAGCGGTAAGAAAGATTTGGTTATTATTGCGGAGGATATTGATGGCGAGGCTCTCGCAACTCTGGTGGTCAATAAAATTAGGGGGATCTTTAATACTCTCGCAATTAAGGCTCCAAGTTTTGGAGATCGACGAAAAGATATTTTAGCTGACATTGCTATTGTCACTGGAGGGCAAGTTATTTCAGAAGAAGTGGGACTTAAATTGGAGAATGTAGAATTTTCAATGCTCGGTCGAGCTCGTAAAGTCATAGCGACTAAAGATGATTCTATTATTGTTGGAGGTAAAGGTAAGAAAAAAGATATTGAAGACAGGGTGGCGCAATTGGCTGAGCAAATTAAGAGAACCGAAGCTAAATATGATAAAGATAAATTAACAGAAAGATTAGGCAAACTCTCTGGTGGGGTTGCGGTGCTTAAAATTGGAGCGCCGACTGAGTCAGCTCAGAAAGAACTAAAACAAAGAGTAGAAGATGCGGTAGCAGCCACGAGGGCGGCGATGGAAGAAGGGGTGGTGCCGGGAGGGGGAATTGCCTTATTTAATTCTATTTTAGAAATACCAGACCAAGATAGTAAAGATGAAGTTAAGGTGCAGGCTCGAGAAATCCTAAAAAAAGTTTTGCGAGCCCCACTGTCTGCGATTATAGAAAACAGTGGTGAAAATGTATCGGTAGTGATTGATGATTTGGTGGAAAAAAAGAATACTAGTAAAAGTAAAGTCGAAAAGTATTGGTTAGGTTTTAATGCTGCCACCAATACAATAGAGGATTTAAAGAAGGCGGGGATTGTGGATCCACTGAAAGTTACTAAAACCGCTTTAATGAATTCGGTGTCGGTGGCGACTAATTTTCTCACAATCGGTGTGGCTATTACTGATATTCCTAAAAAAGAAGATCATAGTCATGGGGCACCAGAAGGTGGGATGTATTAAGAGAGTTTAAATCTAAAAAAGCCAAGACTTAAATCCAGTCTTGGCTTTTTTGGTGCCTATTGCTACTATTAAGTAGTAATGTCTGTTTACTATTTTAACTATTAACTTTATTTTATGTCTAATATAATTTTAGGAATTATCGCTATTTTGGTGATAGGGGCGGGCTTTTTAAGTCTCATCCCTTGGATGTTTAGTGTGGTCGCTCTCGTGGCTTTGATTATTGGTTGGATTGTTTGGATTTATAATAATTTTGTCGCTCTAAATAACAGATCAGATGAAGCTTGGGCCGATATTGATGTCCAACTTAAGCGTCGTTATGATTTGATTCCAAATTTAATTAATACAGTTAAAGGCTATGCCGCTCATGAAGCAGGGACTTTGGAGAAAGTGACTACAGCTCGCAATATGGCCATGCAGGCTGGGAGCGTCGCCGAACATGAACAAGCAGAAAATATGCTCTCTGGAGCTCTAAAGTCTTTGTTTGCTGTTTCTGAAAGTTACCCAGATTTAAAAGCCAATCAAAACTTTTTAGAGTTACAAAGAGAATTGTCTGATACTGAAAATAAGATTCAAGCCGCTCGTCGTTTCTATAATACAAATGTTCGTGATTTAAACACTGCTGTAGAATCTGTGCCTTCAAATATTATTGCTAGTATGTTTTCCTTTAAGAAAAGAGACTTCTTTGAATTAGAAGTAGGGTCTGTTGAACGAGAGCCGGTCGAGGTGAAATTTTAGTTAATTTTAAACCTCAAATACCTAAAAAGTGGACAACCCTTTTGCCGTTGCCCACTTTTTTCATATAATTTATTTAATGTCTTTTTTAAATAAATTGGTTTCTTGGCCTGTTTTCACTCTTTTAATATTAATTTTACTAACTGTTCCTAATATTGGGTTAACCGCTACAGCCTCTTTGTCTCACGATGGAGGGAGTATTTGGAAAGTGGGTGGATCAGATATTAAGTTTAATTGGACTACCAATACTGACCCGTTACGTCGCGTTGTTATTCAAACGTCTAGAACTACACCCACTACTTTTCCTACCCCCGGTCCATGCAGTATGAACTCGCATGGTCTCATTTTCGATACTCTACCCCATGGTTCTAATAGTACTTGTAACACTTACCCGCCTACTCCGGCTACTCAAACTGGTTCATTTTCTTGGGAGGTTCATAATAAATATGAACAATACAATGAGCCACTTTCGTACCCTTTTTATGTCAGAGTTTTAACTCTTAAAAATACTCCCCCTTACAACACTGTTGATGCTGGGTCTGCGTGGAGTGGTCCCTACCGCATCCTCCGAGCCGACGCTTGTTCTCTAACCACTCAAGTTACAGGCAGTGGTACTACCACTCCTTCTGGTACCACCGTTTGGTCTAATGGTCAAACTAAAACAGTTACGTTTACGCCCAATACTGGCCATCGCATTGCCACTGCAGTTTTCCCCCAACCTTATGGTGTCAGACCTAGTGCTTGTATTGAAACAAATGGTGGTGCTTGTATACCCGTAGCGACTTCTGGTACTGGTACACTCACTAAAATTCTATCTTGTACTACGGGTGCTCAGTACAAAGCTAAAGTCACTTTTGAGGCAATTCCTAGTTGCCCGGTTCGGTCTCAAATTGTTGGAGCTGGCGGTAAAGTCACTCTAGTGCCAGCGGCTCCAGTCACCACTGTAGCTGGTGGCCAAAATTTAAAAGTCACAGCTACCTCCAATGTTGGTTACAAAATCAAAGAGTTTAAACTCAGAGGCTATGATAGTTGGTTTACTATGTCAGACGCTACTGGTAAAGCTACTTCAACTCAAACGCTATCGTGTCCAGCGGGGCAGACGAAGAGTCTGGGTTATGATGTGTCGTTTGAAAGACTAGGTTTTTCCGTCACTTCTTCTGTTAATGGTAATGTAGGTGGAACTATTACACCCTTAGGAAAGAAAGACGTCACTCAGGATATACAAAGCTATACTATAATTGCTAATACTGGTTATGTTATAGAGTGGATCAAAGTAGATGGAGTTGAGAGTTTTAAAACAGCCGTAGGTAGAACCAGTACTTCGGTTTCGGTTGGGCGTAAAGACAATATGTCGGCTAGAACTATAGAGGTTAAGTTTAAATTGAATTGCTCCGGAGTAACCCCAGAGCAGACTATTAGTGATATTAAAAACGGTAAAGCGACTTATATTAATCGGAGTTCTTTTAGAACCTGGGTTAGGGAAAATGAGGCTTTGGTAAAAAATGCTATTACTAGTTTCCAATGTACTCCTGACAGTTTTGCTTTTGATGAAACTTTAGCTATGTGGTCGCCTAATGAAATTGATCATATTCTGATAGCTTTAAATAATGCTATCCCAGGGCATGCTTTCTTGTTTATTACTGGTAAAGTTTGGTACACAAATAGTAATGGCCAGACGTACACAGATAATGTCTATCATTATATAGTACACTCTTTTATTGTAACTGGGATATTGAAATCAGTTAATGGGCGTTATGCTGTAGGTTATTTAGATTCTAATGGACCTACTTTAGGAACAATGACTTGTTTGGAACAGCCTGAATCTGAAAATGGAATTCCAACAGGAACTTTAATTTTAAAGTGTCCACTTTATGGACCTTATGTTAACTCTAGTTCATTTGCTATGAATGGGGGAATTTTTAAACCCGAGTATCTATCTATAGAAGCTAATGCTCAATATATTGGAGCTAAAAATATTCAGATTTCTAAGTTACCTTTAGTTCGTTTAAATGCAATTAGTTGGTTAAAAGATAATTATACGCCAATTGATAATTTTTCTTCCCCAGAGTCTACTGGTGGCGTTTGCTCTGGTTGGTCTGATTTTAACATCAGGTCTTCAATTTTAGTCAAAGAATGTCCTGTCACTAATAAAACCAGCCTTAACACCAAAGAAGAAATTTCTTTCTTAAACAAAGTGGCAGTAAAGGAAACTATAACTGATAAATACTTAGCTCAATTAGCTCTGTTATGGCAAATAGATGATGTGATGGTAGGGTGGTGGGAGAGGGTTGTGAGGTAAAATTTAAGGATTTTAAAATAAATACCGAGCTGAAACTCGGTATTTATTTTGTAGTCGATTTATGCTATAATGAAGACTAGTATGGCGACTTTATACACTCATCAAACCGCTAATGTGGCTAAAACTTGGGCTTTAATGACCGGGTTTTTAGTCCTCGTTATTGGTTTGGGTTGGTTT
This sequence comes from Patescibacteria group bacterium, assembly GCA_030917625.1. Lineage (GTDB taxonomy): Bacteria > Patescibacteriota > Minisyncoccia > Phycocordibacterales > XYD1-FULL-46-19 > JAUPUJ01. The sequence continues at coordinate 15,936 of JAUPUJ010000005.1, read as the reverse complement.
TTTGGTTTGTCGCTGGATATGCCGTGGTTACTACCGGTGGCTATAGTTATAAGCCTCGTGATGAATGTTGCTAGTTATTGGTGGTCCGATAAGATAGTTTTGAAACTCGCTGGAGCCCACCCCGCTGAGAAAAGTCAGTACTATGATTTGTATACAGTGACTGAAAATTTAGCTATTACGGCTGGGCTGCCTATGCCGAAAGTTTATGTGATTGAAGATATTGCGCCCAATGCTTTTGCGACTGGTCGCGATAAAGAACATGCAGTAGTGGCGGTGACCACGGGTCTCTTAAAAATTTTAGATCGCAATGAATTAGAAGGAGTAGTGGCTCATGAACTATCTCATATTGGTAACAGAGATATGCTTTTGTCGACCGTCATTGTGGTTCTGGTAGGTTTTGTGGCTTTATTATCCGATTTTTTTATTAGATCAACTTGGTTTGGTGGAGGTGATAGAGACAATAAAGCCGGAGCCATTTTAATGATTATTGGTGTCGTGCTCGCTATTTTGTCGCCCATAGTCGCGAGCATTATTCAATTATCTATTTCCAGACGCCGAGAATTTTTGGCTGATAGTACTGCGGCACTCCTCACTCGTTATCCTGAAGGCTTGGCTTCGGCATTAGAGAAAATAAGTAGTACCGGACAACCACTTAAAAATGCTCGCAATGCCACCGCTCATTTATATATTGCGAATCCTTTCGGAGCAGAGGGTCGTCAAAAGCTTAATAATTTATTTAGTACCCATCCGCCAGTAGGCGAGAGGATTTCTATTTTACGAGAAATGCAGGTAGAATAATGGGTATGAGTAATAAATTTGAAACTCCATCATTAAATAATGACGAAACAGTAGGTGATTCTTTAGAGAATTTTAGACGAGAAATTGAATCTAAAAAGAATGATCCTGAAAATACAACAGCACATTTCAAAGATCTTCATAATACAGAGTATTTAACTATGGATGATATGAAAATGAATGATGAATTTAAGCGACTTATGAACGCTCCTTATGGAACTTTGGTGGATGAAGATTATGATAGACTAAGTTATGATTTTAGACTTTATGTGACAGATTTAGAGGCGAAAAAAGATAAGTTAACTCAAGAAGAGTATGAATCCAGGAGGGCGTTTTTGGCCTATTTAAGTAACATCTTAGGTGGAGTTTTATTGAAGATTAAAAAGGAAAAAAAATAAAGATATGAAATTTTTAAATCAGATCCAAAACAGTATTTATAATCGTGATTTTTATAAATCACTACTAGCTAAACCTTTTTGGTATTCTTTTAAATATTATTTAAAATTATCACTTTTACTCTCTATAGTTATAACTATAGTTTTCACTATTTTTGCTGTTCCAGATTTACTGCGGGGTTTATGGAAAATAGATACAGAAGTTTTAAATATTTATCCTGATGATTTGGTAGTCACTATTAGTGAAGGCCGGGCTAGTATAAATCAAACCGAGCCTTATGTGGTGCCGCTGCCAAGACATTTAATACCAAAAGAGATTGAAGAATTTGATAATTATCAAAATCTTTTAGTAATTGATACTAAAGTGGGGGCGAGTATTGAACAATCTCTAGAAAGTACTAGTACTATGGCATTTTTGTCAGAGACGCAGATTGCTTATAAAGATATTGATGGTCGTATTTATACTGATTCGATTGCTCCTTTTACTAATATGACTATTTCAGAAGGGGAGTTAAGGAATGTGATTGAACATGTAAGACCTTGGTATAAAGTGTTGGCGCCACTGTCGGTTGTTCTAGTTTTTGGAGCTTCTTTTTTATCCATGATTCTACTTCTAGGGTTGATATTGATTCAAAATATTTTTAGCTGGATCTTGTTGAGATTGATGGGAGTTAAAATAGGTGGTCACAATGTAGGCTTTATAAAATCTTTCCAAGTGACTTTACATGCCGTGACTTTATCTTTTGTCCTAATTTCTATTTTAGTTATTTTCGGTGCTCCTACTATTGGCATTTTATTATTTGCTTTAACTCTCGCGATTCTTTACTTCAATTTATGTCCATGTTTAGATACTACAGTATCTAAATAAGTAGTAGGGAGACGTCGCATAGTGGTCTAGTGCGCTCGCTTGGAAAGCGAGTAGGGTGTTACAGCCCTCGGGAGTTCGAATCTCCCCGTCTCCGCAGGAAAAATTGTGTATTCAATAAAAAAACCGTCTTCAGATGAAGACGGTTTTTTGTTATAGCTTCTGAATTTCTTTTAAATCCTGATCAGGGAGATATAAAATTAGTAAACCTAAGATTATACCGCCGATGGCGGTATAAATATGATTATTGCTAAAGAATAAAATATCTATTTCATCGAGCACATACCAAATGCCACGCCAAATTAAAACTAAGCCAATAACTATAGTTAGGTTTTTGGTAAAATAAGCTAGAGTAAAATTTTTCATTTCGATAAGTTATATTTTGATTTTTATACTAAAGATATTACTATATAAGCAGGCAATGATAAAGGAGGTCAATCATGAGCGTAACAGATTGGCATTCGGACTTTTGGAATGCAGCTATTTGGTTGGCTTGTAGAAATGTACCACTTGGTACTGCAAGCCAACAACCGATGGCGAACTTCCTTAAGTAGTATATCAGGCATTTTTCCGCACACACTCAGGGGAGTTTCCTCTGGGTGTTTTATGTTATAATCTTATTTCTATGTATACAAAAGAACAATTGATAGTATCGATCCAGAATGAGTTTCGTATCATTAAGCATTTGGCTGATAAAATCCCAGTGGACACTGAAGGTTATAAGCCAACAGAAGGGCAGCGGACTACTCTAGAGCTTTTGCAGTATCTCTCTATTATTTTTGTTGCCGCAACTACTGCTGTTCAAAAAAACGATACTTCTGTGTTTGCTTTATTTACAGAACGTTCAAAACAGGTAACGCTTTCTAACTTTGCCGAGATGATGGATATGCAGGAGGCGGAACTTGTTGTGCTTATTGCATCATTTACCGATGCTGATCTCGAGACCGTTATCAATTTGTACAACCAGGGTGAAAAGACAAAGGGTGTATATCTCGTTGAATCCCTCTTGAAATGGTCAGCTGCGTATAAGACTCAGCTCTTCCTCTATATCAAATCTTCAGGGAACTCTTCTATTGGCACATCAAACCTTTGGGGTGGTATAGATATGCCATCAACTCTGGTTCAATAATAGATCTATATGCGTATTCTCTATTCCTACCTTAAGAAATACTGGAAGCTTTGTGCACTTGTGCTCATGCTTGCGTTAGTTAACCAGGTTTTCTCGCTCATTGATCCTCTAATCTTCCGGCATATTATTGATGACTATGCGAGTAAACCGCATGAGTATACATCGGCCACATTTTTCAGTGGAGTAGTGTGGTTGCTTGTATTAGCAATAGGAGTTGTTTTTGTTTCTCGGGTTGCGAAGAATTTTCAAGATTACTACCTCAATATGGTGACACAGCGTTCAGGTGCTGATATGTATCAGGCAGGCGTCAAGCATTCTCTAGAACTCCCGTATGAGGTATTCGAAGACCAGCGAAGCGGGGAGACTCTCGGTATATTACAAAAAGCACGCACGGATGCGGAGAAGTATCTCAACCAGCTTATCAATATTGTATTTATATCGATTGTTGGATTTATATTTGTGTCTATATACGCAGCGACATTGTATTGGGGGGTAGCATTAATGTATGCGGCAACTATTCCCATCATTGGGGGTATCAGCTATGTATTGACTAATAAACTAAAGAAAATTCAATCTCAAATCGTTGTTGAGACAACTGCCCTTGCGGGTTCTACTACTGAGTCACTTCGCAATATTGAACTTGTTAAATCTCTCGGCCTTGCCGATCAAGAGATTTCGCGACTCAATACAACTACTGACAAGATTCTCAAACTTGAATTAAAGAAACTTCGATTTGTACGGAGTATTAGTTTTGTGCAAGGAACACTTATCAATCTAATGCGTAATGCGATTTTACTTTTTTTGTTATATTTGATGTTCATACAGATTATTAGTTTTGGTGAGTTTTTCTCTCTTTATTTCTACTCATTCTTTATATTTGGTCCACTTCAGGAAATAGGTACTGTTATTACTGCATACCGTGAGGCACAAGTATCAATGGCAAAATTTAAAGATATTATTGATATCCCTATTGAAGCGACGCCTTCTAATCCAAAAGACCTTGGAAGAGTCGAAACCCTCAGTTTCAGTGATGTGTCTTTTGGATATAAACAATCAAGAACGAAAGCGCTCGACAGTATTTCGTTTGACGTGCATACAGGAGAGACGATAGCGTTTGTTGGCCCGTCGGGATCGGGCAAGACAAGTCTTGTTAAACTCCTTGTTGGCCTCTACAAACCACTTACTGGAGTTATAAAATACAACGGCATATTGAGTTCTGATATCAATTTCACTCAACTACATAGACAGATCGGATTTGTCACACAAGATACTCAGTTGTTTGCTGGGACCATCCGAGAAAATTTACTTTTCGTAAATCCTGCAGCCACCGATGATCAACTCTTTGATGTCCTTCACAAAAGTGCCTGTGACAATCTTCTCGCTCGAGCCGATAAAGGATTGGATACTGTTATAGGGGAGGGCGGAGTCAAAATTTCAGGAGGAGAGAAACAGCGTCTTTCTATTGCTCGTGCACTATTACGGTATCCTGCAATCCTTGTATTTGACGAAGCAACGTCCTCACTTGATTCGATTACTGAAGAAGAAATAACAAAGACAGTGCGAGAGCTTTCTGGTGCGCAGAGTCACCTCACTATTCTTATTGCGCACCGACTCTCAACAATCATGCATGCTGATCGTATTTATGTGCTAGAGAAAGGTCTTATTAGTGAGCGGGGTACCCATGCAGGGCTTCTCGAACAAAAAGGTCTCTATAGCGCGATGTGGCGTCAGCAGGTGGGAGAGCGGAGTTAGTGTCTAGTGTGGCACTGCTTAAATACCTCTGTTCACATTATTAGATAGATCTGATAAAGGCCTATAATACTAATGATATTTTTTTGTATAAAATCAAGGGTTTTTATTTGGTTTTTTATGTTATAATCTCCGACATATGGATACAAAAGAAACAAAACAAGAACGTGATGAGCGCAAAGCTCGAAGCAGAACTATTAAAAAGACTATTTATTTAGGATTGGGAGTGGTTGCTATTTTAGGGCTCGTGTTTGGTATGATGTGGTGGAATCAAAAATTAGAGTCGGCAGATGTAGGGGTGGGGCCGTCTAATGTGGAACCGGTAACCGCTGAAGATCATGTAATTGGTGATGTAGCTAACGCTAAAGCTACTTTGGTGGAATATAGTGATTTTCAATGCCCAGCTTGTGCTGAGTATGAACCTTTAGTCAAAGAGATCACTGATATGTATAAAGACAAAGGATTATTGTTTGTTTATAGACACTTTCCTTTATCTGGTCACATTCACGCTATTACTGCTTCTAAGGCGAGTATTGCCGCCGATAAGCAAGGTAAATTTTGGCCTATGCATCTTTTAATATTTGATGGACAGACGGAGTGGTCTAAACAAAACCCAGAACAAGCTCGAGAAACGTTCTTGGGTTATGCTAAATCTTTGAATTTAGATATGGCTAAGTTTGCTCTTGATATGGATAGCAAAGAAACAGCTGATAGAGTACAGAGAGATCTACAAAGTGGAAATAAAGCCGGAGTAGCTGGGACACCTACTTTCTACTTAAATGGTAAAGAAGTGTCAGCTCGGACTATTGGTGAGTTTAAAGCCCTGATTGAAGCTAGCTTAAACACTAAAGAGGTGGTGGCGACTAGCACGGTGTCGTTCACTAAAACTTTAGTTAAATAAATGGCAGGATTTAGTATCGATAAAAATAAGATTAAAAGACTGTTGCCAGTTTTTGTGATGGGTCTATCTGTCTTGGGTCTTGTAGATGCTGCGTTCTTAACTTTTAAGCATTATACAGGTGGGGATATTAAATGTTTTGTGGTTTCCGGTTGCGATATTGTAACTAGTAGTCAGTATTCTGTTTTATTTGATTTAATTCCGCTGGCTTTAATGGGAGTATTGTTTTATTTTACGGCTCTATTGCTGGCTTTTGTGGTAGTTGAAACTGATGCTAAAAAAATAAAGTTTTTTCTGTGGGCTTGGTCAGGGTTAGGAGTGTTATCTTCTTTATGGTTTTTATATATCCAAGCCGTCATCCTAGAAGCTTATTGTTTTTATTGCTTGGTTTCGATTATAAACACGATATTGATTTTTGGTATTGTAAGTACAATTTTGTTTTTAGACAAAAAGTTAAAAAATTAAAATCAGAGCCCATTTAAGCTTATGGGCACAGCTTAAAAAAAGAGACGTCTTGCGGACGTCTTTTTTTTATTTTCTTTTATGTTATCAACAGCTTCGAAGAGCATTGAAAGTACTATAATGATAGTCACTTAAAAATAATTTTTAAAAATATTTATTATGTCACCTGCAAAAAACACAGCTTTGGTTATCAAAATCTCCAAACGCGACGGCTCAGTCGCTAATTTTGACTTAGATAAGGTTATTAGGGCGATATTTAAAGCTATGACGGCCTGTGGGGAAGGGAGTGAAAAAGAAGCAGGACAGGTGGCTCGGCTTGTGGCCAAAGAACTAGAATTCTTGGCCAAAAAGCAGGATAAAAAATATGTGCCAAATGTGGAAGAAATTCAAGATTTGGTCGAAAAGCATTTAATTTTAAGTCAGTACCCAGCGACAGCTAAAGCTTATATTCTATATCGAGAGCGTCGAGCTGAAGCCAGACGAGAACACGGCGAAGTGTCTGAAGAAGTGAAGCAATTAGTTGATCAGAGTAAACAATATTTCAAAAACTCCTTAGGTGAATTTGTTTTTTACCGTTCTTATGCTCGTTGGATTGAATCAGAATCTCGTCGCGAGACTTGGATTGAAACTATTGGCCGGTATATGGATTTTATGAAAGAAAATCTGAAAGATAAATTAACTGATAAAGAATATGAAGAAGTGAGGCAAGCTATTTTAAAACAAGAAACAATGCCTTCAATGCGCTTACTACAGTTTTCTGGTAAAGCTGCCAGAACTACTAATGTTTGCGCTTATAACTGTTCTTTTATTGCTCCAAGTCAAATTGAAGATTTTGCTGAAATTATGTATGTCTCTATGTGTGGCACCGGAGCTGGTTACTCTGTGGAGAGTCAAAACATTCAACAATTGCCGATTATTAAAATGCAGACCGGTAAAAGTCTAAAAACTCATGTTGTTCTTGATAGTAAAGAAGGTTGGTGTGATGCTCTGACTTTGGGTATGAAGACTTGGTATGACGGAAAAGATATAGATTTTGATTTTAGCCAGTTGCGTCCAGCAGGGGCAAGGCTTGCGACTATGGGGGGCAAATCTTCAGGGCCAGAACCTTTACGTCAACTACTTATTTTTGTTAGAGAAAAAATCTTAAAGAGACAAGGTAAGAGATTAGAAAATATCGATGCCCACGATATTATTTGTAAGATTGGTGAAATTGTAGTTTCGGGAGGAGTTCGCCGCAGCGCCCTTATTTCATTATCTGATTTAGACGATCGAGATATTCGCGACGCTAAGAAAGGACAATTTTGGCTGACTGATCCTCAACGTAGTTTAGCCAATAACTCAGCTGTCTATAATGAAAAACCATCAGCGAGTGAATTTTTGAGCGAATGGACAGCTCTCGTGGCTTCTCAATCTGGCGAGCGGGGTATTTTCAATCGAGGTAGTCTTTATGACACTTTGCCAGAGAGGCGATTGAAAATATCTAAAGATCACGTTGCTGTGATGGGCACTAACCCGTGTGGAGAGATTATTTTACGATCTAAACAATTTTGTAATTTGTCTGAAGTAGTAGCTCGAGCTGAAGATACAGAAAAGACTTTAATGAAGAAAATTAAAATTGCGACCATTATCGGTACTTATCAAGCGACTTTAACTAACTTTAAATACTTATCTCCAGAGTGGAAAAAGAATTGCGAAGAAGAACGCTTACTGGGCGTATCTATTACTGGTCAGTGGGATTGTCCAGCCGTGCGTAATGCTAAGGTTTTAAGAAAATTAAAAGATTACTCTATAGAGGTAAACAAAGAATACGCTAAACGTTTCGGTATTAATCAGTCATCAGCTATTACTTGTGTGAAGCCATCGGGAACTGTGTCGCAGACTGTAGATACCGCCTCTGGTATGCACCCAAGGCATTCTCAGTACTATATTCGCCGGATTCGAATTTCCGCTACAGACTCTTTGTTTAAAATGTTGAAAGATCAAGGAGTGCCATATCACCCGGAAGTTGGACAAAGTATAGAAAATGCTACTACTTTTGTTTTAGAATTTCCCGTTAGAGCCCCTGATACTGGAGCCTTTAAAGATACTCTCTCTGCGATTGAACAATTGGAATATTGGAAAATGGTTAAAGAAAATTTTACAGAACATAATCCCTCAGTAACTATCTCAGTAGGGGAAATGGAGTGGATTGAAGTCGCTCATTGGGTTTATAGTAATTGGAAAATTATTGGCGGGCTATCATTTCTGCCTCGGAGTGAACATGTTTACCAATTGGCTCCTTATGAGGAAATTAATGAGAAAACTTATAAGAGTTTAATGAAAGGTTATGAGAATATGGATTTCTCTAAAATCATGTCTTATGAAAAGAAAGATGAGACTGAAGTTAAGAAAGAATTAGCTTGTGCTGGTGGCACTTGTGAAATAGAAATTCCAGCTGAAAGTAGTCAGGTTAATTAAAATAAACCGGACTAAAAAAGCAATTGAGACTAAAATTGGTTTCAATTGCTTTTTTATTTAAAATGTAGTATAATAATAGGGTAGTGATGTCAGGTAATTGCTCTAAACTTGTTTTAGAGAGGAAAGTCCGAACACTTACACCTGTTTGTAAAAATAGGTGTAGCAGGGTAGCGTTTGAAATTTTTATAATTTCAAATTTGTTATCGAATGTAAATTTAATAACAAAGGTAACCCCCGTCCCGAGTAATCGGCGAGGTGCGAGCAGAGACGCAATTAGAGGGAACTCTGATTGATACTCAGTTTGATGTTTACATAAGACTGAGTATAGTCCTCCAATATAAAAAATAAATGGAGGAGTGAAACGGCTAAATCCTTACCTAAGTGCAAGGCCGTGCTGGCCATTTTTGGCTGGAGTGCCGCTAGAGGTTTTTGGTAACAAAAATCCCAGATAAATAATTACCTTCTACTTTGGCGTAAGCTAAGTAGAAACAGAATTCGGCTTATAGACATCATTGCGATCATCGGAAACCCCACATAACTGTGGGGTTTTTGATTTGGCAATAACTTTAATTTTCTAGTATAATAGGATTTATCTTCTTACTAATTTAGAATATTTTTATGGATAGAAACAATTTAGAAAATGCGATAGCTACTGAGCAGGCTAAACCATTGGCTTCCGCTGATAACATAGCTTTTTGGATTTTATTGGTCGGTATTTTATTATTACCTTTCGTTTTTTATCCGATCGCAGGCGCCTCAGTGATTGTGATCAAAAAATTCTTTTTGTTAGGTGTTATCTTGGCCGCTTTTCTATTTTGGGTGATAGGTAGACTACAAGAAGGAACTTGGAGGATGCCGTTATCGAGTGTGATCGCTGGGGCTTTTTTGTTGCCACTATCTTTTCTAGTTTCAGCTTTGTTTTCTGGTTCTATTAGACATTCTATAATTGGAGCATTTTATCAACCAGAAACAGTTTTGTCGGCTTTGTTTTTATGGGTCTTGATGGTATTGGTGATAGAATTTTTCAGCGATAGACATAGATTATTTAACTTTTATATTGGATTTTGTGTTTCAGGTTTATTGTTTGGAGTCTACACTTTAGTGAGATTTTTATTAGGCCCAGTCTTGCCTATGAATATTGCCAATTTTCTACCAGTGAGTTTATTGGGATCGTGGTATGAGAATGGAATATTTCTTGGCCTGGTGACTATTTTCTCTGTTTTAATGTTGGAATTCTTTTCTTTGGAAAAAGCTAAGATATTAAAGTTTACTTTAAATCTCACTATCGCGGTATCTATTTTATGTTTAATTTTAATTAATTATTCTACCGCCTGGCTAGTAATCGGACTCTTAACTTTAGCTGTATTTATTTACTTCACCTTTCTTAAAAAGGGGATTGATAATAATAAGAAAAAAATCCTGATCCGACCTTCGTCAATTGTGTTGGGTTTGTCGGTAATATTCTTTATGTTAAGTGGTGTCACTGGCCCAATTAGCACACCATTGAATTCGATTTATAATAAATTCCAATTTAGTTTCCTAGAAGTTCGGCCAGGTTTTTCTAGTACAGCTGATGTGATCAAAGGAGTAGCTAATGACAGCCCATTGTTTGGTGTTGGTCCTAATAATTTTCCTAATGCTTGGACAATTTATAGACCAAAATTTGTTAATGAATTGCAGTATTGGAATGTAAATTTTAGTAATTCTTTTGGTATTCTACCAACTTATATAGTGACAGCTGGACTCTTGGGAGTTTTAGCGATGCTATTATTTTTGGGATCATTATTGTATAGCATCTCTAAAGCTGTTTTGGTTAGCAAAAAAGACCCAGATGATATTTTAGGGAAAATGTTATTAGGTTTGGCTAGTTTGGGTACTTTGTATTTGTGGCTGATGTTAGCTTTTTATACACCTAATGTTTTTGGTCTACCGATGGCTTTTATTATGACCGGTCTTTTAGTGGCTACCATGGTAGATGATAAGGTGGTAAAAACTAAATTATTATCATTATACAAAACTAATAGAAGTCATTTCATTAGTATTTCAGTTTTAGTTATTTTACTAATTGTAACTTTATTTTTAAGTTATAGTTTAATTCAAAAATTCTTGGCGGTTACTTCTTACAGCAAGGGGGCTGAAGCTATGGCGGTTGGTAATATAGACGAAGCTAATATTTATTTTATCAAGACTCTAAATGCTGATAGTAAGAATCCTTTATATCTAAGAACATTTTCTAGTCTAAAATTACAAGAATTGAATCGTTTATTAAGCACTGAGAGTGTTGAAAAAGAAGAGACTTCAGCAAAAATGGAAGCTCTTATAGACGCTGCTGTTACTAGTGCTCAAGAGGCTTCAAGATTGAATCCTTTAGATTATCAAAACTTCCAGGTCTTGGCTGGGGTGTATGAGTTTTTGGCTTCAATTAATATTAACCAAGCTTATGAAAGTGCCAAAGTTACTTATGAAAAAGCTTTAAGTTTAAATCCTAATAATCCGGAATTATTATTAAACATGGCTAGATTGGAGATTGGTCAAAATAATTTTGAAGAGGCCAGAGCGTTATTAGAAAAAGCTTTGACTATAAAAACCAACTACGCTTCATCGATTGTTTTGTTGTCTCAATTAGATGTTGAGGATGGTAATACTACAAATGCGATTAATAGATTAGAATCTGCTTTGGCTAAAAATCCTTATGATACTAATTTATTATTCCAATTAGGTTTGTTGAGTTATCGTAATGGTAATTATGTGGGGGCTATAGAATCATTCAAAAATGCTGTTGCTTTCAGTCAAGGTGGTATTAATGCCAATGCCTCTTATTTCTTGGGTCTAAGTTATGCTGAAAATGGTCAAAGATCTTTAGCTGTAGAGCAGTTCGAAATCATTCAAAAATTTAATCCAGATAATGCTGAAGTTAATTATATTTTAGCGAATCTAAAAGCTGGTAGATCGGCTCTCTCTGGGCTATCTTCAGGGCAAAATGTACAGACTCCAGCTTTAGAACAGAAAGAGGCCGATGAAGAGGTTGTTGATGAAAGTGAATCAAGTGTTGAAGTGGCTGAATAAGATATGGTTGACCGCTTACTTAAGCTTTTAGGTAAAGAATTTGGCAGTTTACACCAAGCCGCTTTCCTAATAGCAGTTTCTTCTCTTTTAGCTCAAATTCTAGGTTTATTTAGAGATAGATTATTGGCTAGCACTTTTGGGGCCTCGGGTCACTTGGATATCTATTACATGGCTTTTAAGGTGCCAGATTTATTGTATGTGGCTTTCGCGTCTTGTGTGTCGGTAACGGTGTTAATACCTTTTATTTTTAAACATCAAAAAGATGTTGATGATAAGGAGAGCGTGCGAGCTTTTTTGAGTGATACCTTAACTGTATTTATGACGGTGATGGTAGTGGTAGTGGCGATTATTTTTGTTTTGATGCCTTATATTGCAGAAGTGATCGCACCAGGATTTAGTTCGGATGCGACTAAAGAATTGATTTTACTATCAAGAATATTACTTTTATCACCGCTCATATTGGGACTCTCTAATTTGTTCGGTAGTGTGACTCAGAGTTATAAAAAGTTTTTAGCCTACACTTTAAGTCCAGCCCTGTATAATTTTGGGATTATTTTTGGGATTATTGTCTTGTATCCACTTATGGGTCTGGCCGGCTTAGTGTGGGGAGTTATTTTAGGGGCAGTCGCTCATTTATTTATTCAAATACCATCTGTTTACAATATTGGTGTGATGCCTAGGCTGCAAAAAGTGGTCAACTGGGCAGAAATGAAAAAAGTAATATTAATTTCTTTGCCTCGAACCGTCACTTTAACTACCCATCATTTATCGCTCCTGGTTTTAATCTCCCTAGGTTCTTTAATGGCTGTGGGCTCGATTACTATTTTTAATCTAGCTTTTAATTTACAGTCTTTTACTTTGATAGTGATTGGAGTCAGTTATTCTGTGGCGGCTTTTCCTACCCTAGCTTCACTTTTTTCTAAAGGCGAGACATCAATGTTTGTGTCAAAAATAGAAACAGCTATCAGGCACATCTTTTTTTGGACTCTACCAGCGGTGGCCCTGTTTATTATTTTAAGAGCTCATATTGTAAGGGTGGTGCTAGGGTCAGGAGAATTTAGTTGGTCTGATACTAGACTAACTGCCGCGGCCCTATGTTTATTTGTGATTTCAGTAATTGCCCAAGGTTTGGTCCAGCTTTTCGTGAGAGCTTATTATGCGACCGGAAAAACCAAAATGCCACTAGTGGTAAATAGTTTGTCTTCTATTTTGATAATCATGAGTGCTTTTTTCTTCATCTATATTTTTAATAATTTACCTGGTTTTAAAGATTTTATTGAAATGTTGCTGCGGGTTGAAAATGTGCCTGGTACTGTGGTTTTAATGTTACCCCTAGCTTATTCAGTAGGCGTGACCGTCAATGCTTTGGTTTATTGGATTTTCTTTGAGAATAAATTTGGCAATTTTAAAAAAGAAACTTATGTGGCTATCTGGGAATCAGTAGTTACAGCAATTGTTATTGCGGTGTCATCTTATATGGTTTTAGGGTTATTTTCGCCCGTGCTACGAACAGAGAATTATTTAGGAATCTTTACTCATGCGGTTATAGCTGGTGGGGCAGGTATTGTCGTCGGCCTGATTGTTTTAAAGTTAATGGGTAGTTTAGAACTGCAAGAATTAACTGTTAGTTTTAAGGCTAAAGTTTGGAAAAAACCTATTCGATCAGACGCTGAAGAAGTCTAAAAACATTGGCATTTGGTCATTTTTTACGGTAGAGTGATAGCATATGAAAACAGAGAGAATTCGTAATTTTTCTATTATTGCTCATATTGATCATGGTAAGTCGACCCTGGCCGATAGAATGCTGGAACTGACAGCAACTATAGAAAAGAGAAAAATGAAGGAACAGGTTTTAGATTCGATGGATCTAGAACGTGAAAGGGGAATTACTATTAAAATGCAGCCGGTAAGGATGCATTTTAAGTATGAAGGCGAAGAATACGAGTTTAATTTGATAGATACTCCAGGTCATATAGATTTTTCTTATGAGGTTTCGCGGGCGCTCAAGGCGGTGGAAGGAGTAGTACTCCTAGTCGATGCTACTCAAGGGGTTCAGGCTCAAACTTTTTCTGTACTTGATATGGCTCGGGCTCTAGATTTGCCGATTATACCCGTTTTAAACAAAATAGATTTACCGAGTGCTCGAATAGAAGAAATTACCGAAGAAATTGTTGAGACTATTGGCTGTCAAAAAGAAGATATATTATTGGTTTCTGGTAAGACTGGGGAAGGGGTTGATGCCTTACTTAAAAATATTGTATCTAAAATACCTGCTCCCAAAATTGATAATCAAAAAGTCCAAGGCTTAGTTTTTGATTTTGAATATTCGACACATAAAGGTTTAATAGTTTTTACTCGTATTTTTGGTGGGACAATTAAAAAAGGTGATCGAATAAAATTTATAGGATCGGGTTATGATTTTACGGCTTTAGAAGTAGGAACATTTACACCAACTATGGTGACAACTCCAGGGTTATCTAGTGGTGAAATTGGCTATATTGTGACTGGTTTAAAGCAAACCACAGGATCGGCGGTGGGAGACACTATATGTGCCATAAACAGCCCCACAGAGCCTATTCCGGGCTATATGACGCCTCCACCGGTGGTGTGGGCGAGTATCTATCCTGAAAGTCAGGATGATTTCACGGCCACCAAGCAAGCCTTAGAAAGACTAAAATTGGAAGACGCTTCTTTGTCTTTTGAAGAAGAATCCTCAGGAGCTTTAGGCCGGGGTTTTCGTTGTGGTTTTTTGGGTATGCTTCATTTGGAAATTGTGACCGAGAGATTAAAAAGAGAATTTAATCTCTCTCTTATTATTGCGACTCCCTCGATTAGTTATGTGGTCGAGGATAAAGACGGTATCAGAGAGACTATTTATGCGCCTCATCTGTTTCCAGAAGATTTAAAAAATAAATCGGTTTTTGAACAATGGGTTAAGGTTAAATTAATTATGCCAGCGTCATATATGAACACTATTATGACTTTACTTTATGATCATGAAGCAGATATTCAAGATATGGAAAATTTTGGACATAATCGCGTAAAATTAATGATAGAAATGCCACTGCGAGAGTTGATGAGAAACTTTTTTGATGAAGTTAAGAGTGCGACATCGGGCTTTGCTAGTCTATCTTATGAATTTATTGGAGAAAAACTGGCCGATGTTGTGCGATTAGATATTATGGTCGCCGAAGAACCAATTTTGGCTTTCACTAGAGTTGTGTCTGCTCGAAGAGTGAATGAAGAAGGGGAGGCAGCGGTAGAAAAATTAAAGAAATTATTACCCAGACAACTTATTATCGTAAAAATTCAAGCTAAAGCCCTAGGTAGAATTTTAGCCTCTAGAACTTTGTCGGCTATGCGCAAAGATGTGACAGGCTATTTATATGGCGGTGATATTACCCGAAAAATGAAGTTAAGAGAGAAACAGAAAAAAGGTAAAAAGAAAATGCAACGCTTGGGTAAGGTTAACATTCCTCAGGATGTATTTCTTAAAATGATGAAATCAGGAGAGTAAAGCCGGGAAAGAGTATAGAGCTATCATACTGATTATGGTGAGGACACCAATCACGATAGCTATAGCTCTAACATACTTTTGTTGTTTGCGTTCAAATATCATTGTATTATTATAAAACAAAATATGACTGAATTTCAAGCTAAACCCAAATCTTATCGTGGTTTAATAATGCGCCTTATAATTATCTTTTTATTGATAGTAATTTTCATATTGGTGCGGGCGGTGTGGAATGTTTATCAAAAAAATACTTTATCTGAAGAGAGTTTAAACCACACTAAAGAAGAATTAAAAGATTTAGAATTACAAAAATCAGATTTAGAGAATCAAGTTTCGTGGCTGTCTCTACCACGAGGCAGGGAAGAAGAAATTAGAAAAAACTTTTCTGTCGCTAAAGAAGGAGAAAAAGTTTTTATAGTGGTTGATGGGGATATGTCGGCTACGACAACAATTTCTGATGATGACAATAAAGGCTGGTGGCAAGCGATTAAGGGTGGGTTTAGTAATTTATTTTCTTTTTAAGAGGTGGCTGAAAAATTTATTCGTAAAGTAGAAGATTTCACCTGCCATCATTGTGGGGTGTTTGTAGTAGGTAATGGTTATACC
>JAUPUJ010000036.1:1769-5962 GCA_030917625.1 Patescibacteria group bacterium | reverse complement strand
GAAGATCCAGTTGAGGAAGAAAATCTGACTAATACTTACGATTCATCTTCTTTTGTACCCTTAGAGTCTCCTGTAATAAATAATCCTACTATTCACGTTGATGATTCGTATGATTACAACTACAGAACAGGTTACAGTGGTAATTATGAATATAGTTACGATATTGATGGTTATGGAGATAATGGGTATGTCTATGGAGACGTAGAAACGTCTGGGAAATACGGTGAAGGGTATGTTTATGATGAAGATGGTAATGAAATATGGGTGGAAACTGAGTGGACTGGTTATGGGGTTCTAGAAGCTTATGACGAAGATGGTAATTATTATGAATTAGAAACTAATTAAACAGCATCGTCATTAATTTCATTAGTCTTTTTAACACGGATAACTTTTATTTTATACTGTCTGATAGTGATTGCTCCCTGTTATCTATTTTTAGTTCACAATCATTATTTTCTTCTCCCGTTTTGGGATTCCAACATTTGTAAGCAATTATAACTTCATCAATAAAGCCAGTCTTATCTTCCATATTTAAAGCTATACTAATTGGGATAGTGTTTTGGACATTAAACAGAGATGACCAATCAGCCGTATAGACTATTTTTCGTAAATGAGTTGGCCAATATTCAATCTTATTCAAAGCGTATAAATACTGGGGCGAGAATTAATTAGTGGAACACCTAAATTATCCTTACTTTACAAGGTTCATGGAGAGTTCAAGGTCGATAAAGACCTGTTGGTGACCTTACGGGGAATCGAACCCCGATTACCGCCTTGAAAAGGCGATGTCCTAACCGTTAGACGATAAGGCCGTAGAACGCTAAGAATATATCATTTTTATTGAAAAATGGCAAAAATAAGACTACTATTGATCATGTAGGAGAGGTGGCTGAGCGGTTGAAGGCACTGGTTTCGAAAACCAGCATACGGGCAACCGTATCGAGGGTTCAAATCCCTCCCTCTCCGCCTTTTATTTTAAACATCAATGATAATGGACCCCAAAACCATCTCTACTTACAATCAGATAGCTAAAGAATACGACGAAGAGACCACTCCTTTTTGGGAAGAAATACCAGCCACTATTTTCAATAAATTTTCTAAACTTGTCATCGGCAAAGTTTTAGATATTGGCAGTGGTCCCGGTCGCGATGGTTTACTCTTAAAAAATAAAGGATTAGACGTAGTTTGTCTTGATGCCTCAGAGACTATGATTGAAATGTCCGAGAGCCGCGGTTTAGAATCAATCCTAGGAGATTTTATGGACCTACCTTTTCCCGATCACACTTTTAATGGCATCTGGGCTTATACCTCACTCCTCCACATTCGCAAAAAAGATATTGATATTGCCTTTAGTGAAATCAATCGGACTCTTACTAAAAAAGGTATCCTCGGTTTAGGTTTAATAGAAGGCGAGACTGAAGGCTATAAAGATAGTGATGATAATGGACATTTACGCTGGTTTAGTTTTTATACTAAAGAAGAAATAGAAAAATTGTTAGATAAACATGGCTTCGAGATTATTTACTTTGAAATTTTTAAACCTCGTAAGAAAAACTATTTAAATTTTATCGCTCAAAAGAGAGGTTAAGGGAGTGTTTTCTATATTTGACCTCAAGTCCTAAACATGCTATGATTATAGATAGATAGGCTCAGTTGGGTACTGAGCTATAGAACCATGGAAAGGGTAGAAAGTTGAGTAAATTTCAAGATTTTTGTGACCGGGTGGAGAAATTCCTTTTTGGAAACAAGCACCATACCCCTCACGAATTTGGTCCACCAGACGAAATGAGGAGAACTCGCACTTATTTGGGGAGTGCCAAGAAAAAGCCCCCGAGAACTTGCTCCGAGACCAACAAACAGCGAGCTTACCGCTCGCTGAAAAGAATTCGTCGCGCCAGGCGGCAAAACATCCGCTCAGGCGTCACTGCCTAGCAAACATCACATACCCCAGACCCAGTTTGAGGAAACTTCTCCAGAAAGTTTTCTTAGACTGGGTCTTTTTTATAATCTTAAAAATACATAATCACAACATTTTTATTGAAAGATAAAAATGTTGATGTATGATTGATGAGGAAAAAACTTCAACCAGAGAAGGAGAGGCCTCATGTTACGGCGGAAATTCGCAAGTGGCAGAACTGAGGACAGTTGGCTAAAACATATTGTGTGGCCATGTAATCACACCTTTAATGACGATGGGAGGTGCACCAAGTGTTCTGTAATGAAATTTGAATGGACTGCCCTATTACAGACCAAACAAATGACAACGAAATAATCCCTCTTCCATAATCCGGCTGTAAACACTCTTACAAAGAGTTTTTACAGCCGGATTTTAATATCTATCTCTCCCATCCTTTTAATAAACTCTGCTTTGTGTTAAAACTTGAAGATCATGCCTACACTAAAAATCTTAGCTATCGAAACTAGTTGCGACGACACTGCCGTCAGTGTGGTGGAAATAGAAACACAAGAGGGAAGTCAGCTGCCAATTTTTAATAGTCTCTCTCATATTGTTTCTTCTCAAACAGAAATTCACCAGGCCTGGGGTGGGGTAGTACCAAATTTAGCCAAAAGAGAACATGCTAAAAATATTGTACCAGTTATTCTGACCGCTTTAGATAAAGCAGGTTTAGCAAACGAAAAAAAAGAGGCAGGCTCTCCTATTAACCAAAATAAAAAAGACAAAATTAACGCTCTTCTAGAAAAAAATGAAAACTTATCCGAAATTTTTTGGTCTCACATCCCCACTCTTGCTCCTCAAATAGATGCTATCGCTGTCACCACTGGCCCAGGGCTTGAGCCAGCCCTGTGGGTTGGTATTAGTGTCGCTGAAAGCTTGGCTATATTGTGGGGTAAACCATTGGTACCAGTGAACCATATTGAAGGCCATATTGTTTCGCCTCTGATTGAAAATCCTGAAGCCAAATTACCAGCCCTGGCCCTTATAGTTTCTGGTGGTCATACAGAATTAATTTTTATAGAAAAGTGGGGGAGTTATAAAAAGATTGGCACCACTCGCGACGATGCTTGTGGTGAAGCTTTTGATAAAGTCGGAAGACTCCTAGACCTACCATACCCAGGTGGCCCGGAGATAGGGCGCTTAGCCAAAATGGCCGAAGATAGAAAAGATCCTAAAGAGTGGTCACTACCAAGACCTATGATAGATTCGCCAGATTATGATTTCTCCTTCTCTGGTCTTAAAACCGCTGTTCGTTATGCTATAGAACGTCAAAAAAAGTTATCCACAGTTCAAAAAGAGGGCTTGGCGCTGGAATTTGAACAAGCTGTTGTCGATGTTTTAGTGTCCAAAACAAAAAAAGCGCTCACCCACTTCCCTGCTTCTACTTTAATAGTAGGTGGGGGAGTTGCTAGTAACTTACGACTGCGTCAAGCAATGAATAAGATGATTTCCGCCAGCTTCTCCCCTACCCTCCTCTTATTTCCACCACAAAATATGACGACTGACAATGCCACCATGATCGGAGTGGTAGCTGGCCTAAAAATCTCTCAAAACTTCGACCTCTCCCCCATTTTAGACTCCAATATTGTGGCCAAAGGTAATTTATCTATATAAATAATTTTTCCTTCTATACTTGGGTTTTTTAAGCTTAAATCAGTTATATTTTTGAGTCTTTTATGTTAAGATGGCTCTAATATGGACGAAAAATTGACGCAGCCCTACAACTCAACCGAGACTGAAAATAAAATCTATAAAATTTGGCAAGAATCTGGTTTTTTTAACCCAGATAATTTACCTCAAGCCAAGGAGCCTTTCACTATAATGATGCCGCCACCTAATGCGACTGGCATTCTCCACATGGGCCATGGTTTGGGACTAACTATTCAAGATGTCATTATTAGATACAAAAGAATGGCTGGTTTTAAAGCTTTATGGCTACCAGGTACCGACCATGCCGCTATTGCCACTCAATCTAAAGTTGAAAAAGAAATTTACAAGACAGAAAAAAAATCTCGTTACGATTTAGGACGACCTGAATTACTAAAACGAATTGAAAAATTTGTGGAAGGTAGCCGAGGCACAATTCAATCCCAAATCAGAACTTTTGGTGCTTCTTGTGATTGGAGTCGAGAAGCCTTTACTCTCGACGAAGATTTAAGTCTGGCTGTTCGAACTATGTTTAAGAAAATGTACGATGAGGGCCTTATTTACCGCGGCTTTAAAATTGTTAACTGGG
>JAUPUJ010000036.1:0-1759 GCA_030917625.1 Patescibacteria group bacterium | reverse complement strand
CTGACGATGAAATAGTATACGAGGAGAGAATGTCTAAACTTTATACTTTTAAATATTCAGCTGACTTCCCTATCTCCATATCGACCACAAGACCAGAAACAAAAATTGGCGACTCCGCTGTCGCTGTTCACCCCAATGACAGCCGTTATCAAAAATATGTTGGCCAGGAATATAGCGTCACATTTTGTAATGTCCCTCTGCGTATAAAAATTATTGCCGACGAATCAGTTGACCCAGAATTTGGAACCGGCGCCCTAGGAGTGACTCCAGCTCACTCTATTATCGACTGGGAAATAGCCGAGCGCCACAATCTTGAGGGTCTACAAGTTATAGATGAAAAAGCCCGCATGATGAGGGGCGGTGATGATATAAAAGGCAAAAAAACTACCGAAGCTCGAGATATCATTGTAAATTGGTTAAGAGAGCAAAATCTACTGGAAAAAGAAGAGGATGTTAAACAAAATATAGCGACCGCCGAGCGAACTGGTGGTATTATTGAACCTCTACCCAAAACTCAGTGGTTTATTAATGTCAACAAAGAATTCACTCTGACTGATGAGGCGACTATCACTAGTATTCCTAAAGGTACTAAAACTACTTTGAAAAATTTAATGCGGTCCGTAGTTGAATCAGATGAAATAGAAATTTTACCAGACTATTTCAAAAAAACTTATTTTAATTGGATAGATAATCTACGAGATTGGTGTATTTCTCGGCAGATTTGGTATGGTCACCAAATTCCTGTTTGGTACAAAGGTTCAGAAACATATTGTGATATTACTCCCCCAGCTGGTGACGGTTGGGTTCAAGATGAAGATGTATTGGATACTTGGTTTTCTTCTGGTTTATGGACCTTTTCGACCTTAGGTTGGCCCGAAAAAACAGCCGATCTAAAGCTTTACCACCCAACAGATATTTTAGTGACTGCTTACGAGATCTTATTCCCATGGGTCGCCCGCATGATTTTAATGACTGGTTTTGGTTTAGGCCAAATTCCTTTCAAGAAAGTTTTTCTGACTGGTGTTGTCCGAGATTCTAAAGGGCAAAAATTTTCTAAATCACTAGGCAACGGCATCGACCCTATAGATATAGCCAACAAATTTGGCACTGACGCTGGCCGCATGAGCTTGATTATGGGCACCGCTCCCGGCACCGACATGAGGATTGATGAAAATAAAGTTAAAGCCTATAAACATTTTGCGAACAAACTCTGGAATATGGCTCGCTTTATATTATCAAATTCACTCGAAACTAAAATCGACCCCTCTTTTTCTGCTTTTACAGATCAAGATCGAAAAATTTTAGCTGAACATGAGGCTTTGATTGCTGATATCACTCTTGATATGGACAATTATCGTTTACACTTAGCGTCAGAAAAAATATATCAGTACGCTTGGCACCATATAGCTGATCAAATTTTAGAAGACAGTAAAAATATTTTTAACAGCTCTGATGATGAATCTAAGAACTCTCGAACCCAACTTTTATTACTGATTTTTAAAGATATTTTAATCTGTACTCATCCTTTTATGCCTTTTGTGACCGAAGAATTATGGGGTCTAACAAAATTTAACAATCAATTACTTATTATAGAACCTTGGCCAAAATATAATGGATAATATAAATCTTATCGCTACTCTATGCTTTATTGGAGGCTTTTTACCAGCTCTGGTCTGGTTGTGGTTTTGGCTTAAAGAAGATAAATTAAAACCGGAACCAAATTGGATGATTTTAAAAACCTTTATTGCTGGTGGTTTTG
>JAUPUJ010000004.1 GCA_030917625.1 Patescibacteria group bacterium | reverse complement strand
CTCCAGACCAAAAATGATTATCCGGGTGACTAAAATCTGTTTTCGGATGACAAGCAAAAAAAGCAATGGCCGAAAAAGACATTTCATCACTATCGGTAAATTTAATTTCTAAATGACCTCCAGTTTTACCAAACTCCTTAATGCTTTCAATAGTTAAATTAGTAAACCAAAAAACTGGCTTAGGGAAATCTATACCATAAGGAGACAATCGCTCCACTTCACCATAATTGGCCCACGTGATATCAGTAAATTGTAGCTTCATATCAGCTTCCAGTTCCGCCACCACTTCTTTTTTTGGCAATTTGGCTAAAGTTTTATTCAAAACTGCAGGCAATTTCTTTAAATTAGATTCTGTTAAAGAAAAACCGCCAGCAAAATCATGACCCCCGAAGTCTAGAAATATTTTTTTCTTATTAGCTTCAGTCATCAGTTCCACTACATTGACTGCCCCATCAGAACGACAAGAACCTTTAATTTCACCATTGCCATTACGAGCCCACACAAATGTTGTTCTTTTATATTTTTCAGCAATTCTTCCAGCCGCAAGACCTAATACTCCGAGGCCCCAAGATTCATGACCACAAACAATCACCGCTTCAGGTTCTTTGTCGGCAAATTGTTGATCGGCCGCGATTAAAATTTCTTCAACTTGATTACGTCTATTTTTATTATTAGCTTCCAAATCTTTAGCAATAACAGTAGCTTCTAAATCATCTTCACTTAACAAGAGTTTCAGGGCTTCATTAGCATGACTCATCCGGCCAGCCGAATTTATTCGAGGACCAATCATAAATCCAATATCATCTTCTTGCAGGTGTTCTGGTTTTAATTTAAGAACATTAAAAAGTGATAATAGTCCTCGTCTTTTAGTTTTTCGTAGCACCTTTAATCCAAAATTAACTAAAGTTTTATTTTCTCCAGTAATAGGCACCATGTCAGCCACTGTCGCTATCGCCACTAAATCCAACAGCCATTTTTCCCAACCTAAAGGAATATCGACAAAATTACCTTTTTTAATTAAGGCTTGAACTAATTTAAAAGCCACTCCAGTACCAGATAAATATTTATATGGATAAGGGCTACCAGGTCGCTTAGGGTTAACCACCGCCAGCGCCTCTGGTATCACTTCGGGCACAGTATGATGATCGGTCACGACCACATCTATTCCTAATTTATTTGCTCTCTTTATTTCATCCACATTCGACACCCCACAATCAACAGTCACTATTAAATCAACTTTATCTTCACTAAATTTTTCTACTGTGGCGATAGATAAACCATATTGTTCATTATGACGGTCTGGAATATACGTATCTAAATTTTCAAAACCAATTTTCTTAAAAAAACTAACCATTAAAGTCGTGGCTGGCACCCCATCAGCGTCATAGTCACCAAAAACTAAAATTTTTTCATTATCTTTTATGGCTCGCAAAATACGCTCTACCGCCTTATCCATATCCAAAAGCAAAAATGGATCGTGGAGATCTCGTTCATAACTGGGAGTCAAAATTGTCTCCACTTCAGCCTGAGAATCAATATTTCTATTACTTAAAATCGCTCGAGAAATATCTGGAAACATTGCTTCAAAATCATTAGCGGTCGGTGCACTTTTGAGTCTCCAGAGTTTTTGCATGGGTGTCATTATACCCTATTTTGTAATTTATCTTAAAAAACCATCCTCTATAGCCAAATATTTTGTGGTATAATTAACATCTATGACTGACTGTGTATTTTGTAAAATAGTAGCCAAAGAAATTCCAGCTCATATTGTTTATGAAGATGATAACTTTTTAGCTTTTTTAGACATTCATCCTCAAACTGTGGGCCACGTTCAAGTAATTCCTAAAAATCATTTCCGATGGGTTTGGGACGTGCCCAATGTTGGTGAATATTTTGAAATAGCTCGCAAAATTGCCTTAGCAGAGCAAAGAGCTTTCGAAACCGACTTCATATTAAGTAAAATCGTCGGTGATGAAGTCCCACACGCTCACATTTGGGTTTTCCCTGGGAGTGGTGCTAAGGGCGATAAAAAAGATTTCGCCACTAACAAACAAAAAATTATTGAAAATTTAGAATAAAAATATGATATACATCCAAAAATTTTTACATGAATTATCTAAAATGTATCTTTTTACATTCTCTTGGTTTTATTTTTTTCTATCAATCACTCTTTTATTTTATATAATACCTATATTAGAGCCGACGATAAATAACATAACGGAACAATCAACAATATGGTCCATCTTATTAATTATAATATCTATACTGTTAAAACCACTTGCTCTAATTGGTTTCTTTACTCTAACATTTGCATCAATAGCTGGACTTGGTCCAATAAGTTTAACAGACAGAGTTGTCGGCATATCTTTTCCAGCAACCACACCTAATCCAACCCCAGAAGAAACAATTATTTTTTATTCCCTAGTCTTGTTGAGCTTTATCCTTAGTCTAATCGCTATAAAATTATTACGGAACAAAATCTATTCACTAAAGTTTTTACTTTTTTGGATTACAATATCTTCTATTGGTGTTTTAATTTTCTATAATAATTATCAATATATAAATCGTGTTGGCATTTTAGACATGTATCCACTTATAATGTTAGCCCATTCTACAATGATGACCATTTGTGCTTTCTATCTTTACGTCACTAGAAATAAACCATGGAAAGACTCGATGGATTCCTATTCAATTTTTAGACCTTTTTCTTCCCCTAAAAATCTAGAGTAATCACTTTTAATTTGCCTTGCGCAGAGCGACGGCTCGAGCGGAGTAAATTTTCAGCAGAAAATTATACGTGCAAATTAAAAGTGGTTATTTATTTTTCAAAACCTCTATACCCACCAAAGTCCCACTAGCTATAAACTCCAAACTCGCCCCGCCAGCTGTAGAAACAAAATCAAAATTATCAAAAGCTTTTAAAGAATTAATAACTCCTACCGTATCACCTCCACCCACAATAGAATACGCATCAGATTTACCTATAGCCTCTACTATTTCCTGACTACTACCCATAAAACCTTTTTCTATAAAGCCTAACGGCCCATTCCAGAAAGTAAATTTCGCTTCTTTTATAGATTTAATTATAGCCCCCACCGTCTTTGGCCCCGCATCTGATATAACATCTTCGGAACCCACTTGATCTGGTAATTTATTTAATTTACCACCATCTTCGCCCTGCACCACTACATCTTGTGGTAAATGCACATTTTTTAGTTTTAAAATATCGTCTAAATCTGTAACACTTTCATCTACTAAAGATTGCCCAACTTCATAACCCATTTTTTTCCACAATACATGGACTAAAGCGCCACCTAAAAATATATTATCGGAGAATGGAGCCAATTTTTTAATCACCGGTAGTTTAGTCGAAAACTTAGCCCCACCTATAATCACCGTAAAAGGCTTGGGTGCATTAAAAACTTTCGACAAATTTTCATATTCTTCTACAAATAGGAGTCCAGCGTAACTTGGCAAGAGTCTAGACACACCCACAATCGAAGCATGAGCCCTGTGGGAAGCCGAAAAAGCCTCATTGATATATATCTCTCCCAAACTAGCTAACTCTTTCGCAAAAGCCTCATTATTACTGGCTTCGCCTTCATGTTGTCTTAAATTTTCTAAGAGTAATACTTCACCATTATTTAAATCTTTAACGGCTTCAAAATCTAAAACTTTATTAGAAAAAATAATCGGTAAATATTTGTTTAAATAAAGAGCCACCGGTTTTAAAGTGTCTTCCCCACTTCCCATATGACTGATTAAAATAACTTTCGCCCCAGTCTCTTGCAAAAATTTAATAGTAGGCAAACTTCTTTGGATTCTAAAATCATCTACCACTTGTCCTTTTTCTAAGGGCACATTAAAATCTACTCTCACTAAAACTCTTTTTCCGATAAGGTTGGCCGGTTTTAAATCAGTAATCTTTTTAAAATCATTCATATCAATCTATTTGTTATTACCCAACTGCTCAGCCATATAGATAATATCTTTTACTTGCTCCGGTAAAAGAGAGACTCGACCAATAAGTAAGCCATCGGCTCGACCTGAGACTAAAAACTTAAGCGCATTATCCGCCGTCACTGATCCGCCATATAAAACTGGTAATTTAACCGCCATTTCACTCCCAGATACCGTAGCAAAAGCTTTTTTTATAAAAACTGCATTATGAAAAAAACTTTCAGGGTCATCGGCTTTATAAGCATCCTTCCCTATAGCCCAAAGTGGTTCATAAGCAATAATGACATCTTTTAAATAACTTTTTTTAACCAAAGAAATAGCCGAAATAACTTGATGTCTAATTAAATTTAAATATTTACCTTCCTTATCTCTTATTTCCTCACCCACACAGATAATGGCTTTCATATTAGACCTAATCACACTTTCAACTTTTTTAGCCACCACTTCGTCCGTGTCACCATCTTGCCTTTTTTCAGAGTGGCCCACGATCACATACTCACAACCCAGAGATTTAAACATTTCTGACGAAGCGCGGCCGGTATATGAGCCACTACCCACAAAAAAAGCATCTTGAGCTCCTACGGCCAGACCTTTATTCTTTCGCTTTGGCATGACAAGTGGAATAAAAGGCGCAGGTGGACACATAACCACTTCGACATTTTTTTTATTTTTTATTAAATCTTTTATTTTTACTCCCAATTTTGTCGCTTCCACTCCAGAAATGGGATTTGTTTTCCAATTTAGAACAATGAGTTTAGAATTCATCCGCCAATTATAACATAAGAAAAATTTTCCCTCAGACTATAGTTGTGGAACAAAAAAACCGCACAGTTGTGCGGTTTTTTTGTTTGAAATTTATATATCTAAACAACGAGCATAACAGTAAAATTTACCACCTTTACGACCAGTTATTGCACAATACCAATTAAAAGGATCATTTCTATCCAATCTAGTTCCTGGCCTCGACATGGGGACACTTATATTAGTGAACCCTATTAATGTGCCGGAGCCAATAACAATGCCATCTTTCATATCACCAGTACCGGCAGCTGCGCCAGTAAAATGTCCTGTTCTATCGCCATCAAAATAATAACCTCCACCAACAGCCACATCACCAGACTTACAAGCTACTTGAATATCTTCAGATCCTTCTAGGAGCTCTAATCGTTCGGTGTAAATTTTATCAGGAGTTATCACCGAACCTGCTGATGGTGTTTGCCAAGTTGCATTACCATTACTATCAGTAGCAGTCAAAACTTTACCAGATGTTGGACTACCACCTCTAATGCGGACATTACCTCCCACGTCTAATTTAGAAGTTGGATCATTAATCCCTATTCCAACATTACCATTATTATTATTAAATAAATTATTACCAGTCAAAACCCAATTATTACCAATACCCAACTCTGTTGCAGTTTTCCAGGTTGCCGCGCCATTAGAATCAGTAGCAGCTAAAATTTTATTTACAGCCGGAGAACCACCTCTAATGCCAATAGTGCCATTGACGTCTAGTTTACTAGTCGGACTATTAATACCTATACCCACATTACCTGCACCCCCATTTACACCTAATATAATATTACTGCTATTTGTTGGATTTATGCGTAAAACACTATCCCCTAATGATTGAATTACTCCAACACTATTACTTGCACCAGAACCTAGAAATAACCCTCCACTGATTCTAGTCTCACCTACCACATCTAATTTAGAACTAGGATTAGTCGTACCCACTCCCACATTCCCAGTATTTTTATTAGAAATGTTATTTCCACTTACATTCCAATTACTACCACTAATACCTATTTCTGTGGGTGTTTTCCAAGTCGCAGAACCAGAAGCATCCGTACTAGCTAAAATTTTATTTACAGCCGGAGTGCCGGTACGAAAACGAATATCCCCATTCACTTCCAACCTTGGTTGAGTCGCTGTAGGTGGTCCTTGTGGAGCTTCTCCAATCAAAACATCTCCGTCCGAAATATTTAAGTTATTACCAACATCTAAATTTCCGGTAAAAAATCCACCACCCACAACATGAAGCTTAGTTACAGGATTATTTGTGCCCACTCCGACATTGCCACCATTATTGTTATAAATACGACCATCTTGAGTAATACTCCAATGTCCAGTACCACCACCTAATTCTTCTAAAGTCTTCCAACTAGCATTACCATAATTATCTAAGGACGATAGGACCTTATTAGCACCAGGGGCGCTTCCTGCAACAACAGTATTAAGTCTAACATTACCATTTACCACCAAAGCTACAGCTGGTGAACCAGAAGTGTCCACTCCTCCAAGATGGGCCCCGGCGCTAAAACGACCCCTACCAAAAACATCGAGTTTAACACTTGGATCGGTTTTACCTATACCCACATTCCCAGTATTTTTATTAGAAATGTTATTTCCACTTACATTCCAATTACTACCACTAATACCTATTTCTGTGGGTGTTTTCCAAGTCGACAAACCATCAGCATCAGAAGCTAAGATTTTGTTGAGCCCAGGAGCACCACCACGAATTTTAACTTGACCATCAACGTCTAGTTTGGCAGTAGGAGCAATACCAATACCGACATAATTATTTGAACCTAAAATAGATAGGGCTCTGGATTGAGTACTGAAGTCTTTATTTGAAGATGTATTTCTATACAAATGGAAGTTGCCTTCCCAGCCTTGGAATCTCCACAAACCAAGACCGGCTGAAGTTTGATCACTTTCATTTAACCATAACTCAGGTACGCTATTTTTAATTTCAGCTCCACCTACAATAGCTTTTCCTGCTACTCCTAAAGAGCTAGAGAAATACCCTGAACCAACCACATCCAGCTTAGTCACTGGATTATTTTTACCTAAACCGACATTGCCATTACTTTTTTTAATAGTCAGTTGTCCAACTTCCCCATTAAAAGTATTTGATATTTGATAATCACTATTTTGACGTGCATTTATACCTGCATACCAATCTGTGGTACCACCTGTAGCATGTCTGACGTAGCTAGTTTGACCAGTATTACCTCGATCTAAAATTACATGAGCATTACGAGCACTGTCTACATTTAATCCAACACTGTTGTTTAAAGTATCATTAGTGCCGATAATTTTTACTTCGGATAATTTAGTAGAATTACCCTGAACTGTTAGCAAAGAAGTTGGATTATTCATACCAATTCCTACATTGCCAGTATTTTTATTAAAAATATTAAGACCAGAACTAGTCCATTTACTAGTATCAGTACCCCCACCAACTATCCCCAACTCTTCTTTTGTTTTCCAAGTCGACAAACCATCAGCATCAGAAGCTAAGATTTTGTTGAGCCCAGGAGCACCACCACGAATTTTTATTTGGCCGTTAACATCAAGTTTAGTAGTAGGTTCGATACCGAGACCGATATTATTATTTGCACCCAAAATAGATATAACTCGAGATTGAGTAGCAAAATCTTTAGTAGTCGATAAGTTTCTATATAAATGTAGATTTCCTTCCCAACCTAAAAATCTCCATAAACCAAGACTGGCTGAAGTTTGATCGTTTTCGTTCAACCATAATTGAGGGGCAGTATTTTTAACCTCCATTCTACCCCCTAAAATAAAGTTACCAGCCTTAGTCTGAGCTGTGCCAGAAACATTTATCGGAGTCGGGGTATTACAGCCAGTTGGAGCACAAGCTGGATTGGCCCAAGTCTGAGCCGAAGCTTGGAGGGCAAAGACTGAGGAGATAAATATTGTCCCCACCACCACAGTTTTCTTTAAGGAGTTTTTTTGATATTTCATAAATTACTGGCTACTTTTTGATAATTCTTCTAAAATAACGTTTTTTTGTTCTTCGGTAATTTGTGTATTATTCTTACTTTCTAGATGTTGGAGAATGGCATTTTTTTGTTCTTCGGTAATTTGTGAAGCTTGTTCATTTTCTACTTGCTCTAAAATATCTTCTTTCTGACTTTCAGAAATTTCTTGCTCTGCACTACCTTCATTATTAACCGTAAAACCTCCCTTAAAAACCACAAGCAAGGCTCCGATAACCACGACCACAAAAATAACCAACACCACAATAGTGTTTTTATTATTAGAAATGCCAGTTGAAGTATTCATATTATTTAAATAGCACGAAAAATTAGTAAAAAATTAAGTTGATGACTCGCAAATTATTATAACAAAATGTTATAGAGACCTATAGCCTAATCACTTGACTAATGTTGATAACTTTATTTTAACTAACAACTTGACACAAAAAAACACTTTTGATACAATATATTTAATAGATTCGATTATATGACCGCTCTTCTGATAAACAGGGAAGCGGCGTTTTTATTAAAAAATAAGCTAAATTACATTTATGATTGATTTAAAAGCATTAAATTCAGCCCTGGAACAATTAGAAGAAGAGAAACATATCCCTCGTGAGAAAATCATGGAGGCTATTAATGATTCCCTGGTGGCTGCCTATAAAAAAGATTATGGCAAAAAAGGTCAAATTATCAGGGGCGAGTTTGATTTACGGACTGGAGCAACAACTTTTAATCAAATTAAGATAGTTGTTGACGAGTCTATTGTCAGAAAACCTGAAGATAATGAGGAGGAAACAGAGGAAGAGGTAGATTTAGAGCCAGCAACCGACTCCGACGAACGCCCCCGTTTTAATGAAGAACATCATATTTGGATAGAAGATGCTCGAAAAATCAAAAAAGATATCCAGTTAGAGGAAGAATTGGTGTTTCCACTAGAAACTAAGGATGATTACGGCCGAATTGCCGCCCAAACAGCCAAACAAGTTATTATTCAACGTATCAGAGAAGCTGAAAAAGTCTCTATTTTAGACGAATACGAAGAAAGAGAGGGTGATATTATTGTTGGAAAAGTCCAAAAAATAGAGCGTGGTAATGTTTTTATTGATTTAGGCCGAACTACAGCCCTTTTACCCTATGAAGAACAAATTCCTGGTGAATTTTACCGTCAAGGTGAGCGTATTAGGGCTTACTTATACCTAGTAGAAGAAACTCCTAGAGGTATTATGCTTAAGGTTTCTAGATCTCACCCTCGTTTTGTAGAAAGACTCTTTGAAATTGAAGCCCCAGAAATTGCTACTGGTACTGTGGTGATAAAATCTATTGCCCGAGAAGCCGGCTCTCGAACTAAAATCGCTGTTACCGCTACAGATAATAGTATAGACCCAGTAGGTTCTATGGTGGGCCAGCGTGGGACTCGTGTTAATACCGTAATTTCAGAGATTGGTGGCGAAAAAATAGATATTATAGAATGGGAAAACGATGCTAGTACTTTTATTGCTAATGCCCTATCCCCTGCTAAAATAATCAATGTTAAGTTAAATGAAGAAGAACACCAAGCTACAATTGAAGTGGCTGAAGACCAATTTTCACTCGCAGTTGGTAAAGGTGGTCAAAATGTCAGACTAGCCGCTAAATTGTCAGGCTGGAAAATAGATATTATTGTCCCAGAAGGCCTAAAAACTGACCAGACTCCAAAAACAAAGAAAGAAGAAGTGGTTGCAGAGCCAATAGTAGAAGCTGAGATTGAAACCAAAGACGAAGAGCAGGCTTAATAAAAAAAATAACCTAAAATAATATGAATTTATGGCACGATATCCCAAGTGGAACTATAGACGAGCTTAATGTTATCATCGAAATCCCTAAATTATCTCGCATTAAATACGAATTAGACAAAGAAACCGGCTTAATCATGGTAGATCGAGTGCTTTATTCTCCTATGCATTACCCAGCCAACTATGGTTTTACCCCTCAGAGTTTATGGGCTGACGGCGACCCTTTAGATGTCCTTGTCATGAGCCACGAACCCTTTGTTCCAGGATGTCTTGTTAAAGCTCGCCCAATTGGAGTTATGGAAATGACTGATGATGGTGATTCTGACGCTAAAGTCCTAGCTGTACCCATCAAAGACCCTCGCTACAATATGATTCAAGACATTTCAGACCTAGACCCACACACTCTAGAGGAAATTAAACACTTTTTTAAGGTTTACAAAGATCTACAAAAGAAAGAAGTAATTGTAGCTGACTGGCGAGATAAAGCTGAGGCTCAAAAAGATATTGATAAATCTTTGACTCTATATAAAGAAAAGTATCAAAAATAATACCCCCGACTCCTAGTCGCTTGCATTAGTTTGTGTTACAATGTAAGCGATATGAAACATGATTCAAAATTTAAATTAGATATGTCTGTTTTACGAGGATTAAGTTTCTTGGCCGTTTTTGCTGTCGCCATTATACCTAATACCTTATTTGGTCAAACAGTCGCCACCTCAACCAAAGATATTGATCCAAGTTTAGAGCAATCCCCTGCGCGACCAGGAACTATTTTAGATCGAGCAAAGGCAGATAGACAATCTTTTATCAAGAGTCGTATATACGATACAGAAAATAACAATATAAACACTCCCGATGTTGACGCACTATCTGATCAAATTATTCAAGTTAACAGACAAGTACTTTTATTAGAAATAAATCAATCTATTGCTAAAACCCATGACGAGATTGTTTATTTAGAAAATATAATTAACCGTTTAGAGCAAAGATTAGCTGAAACAGACAATAATACCGCGACCAACATTAATGATTTTATAAAAGATGCTCAACTAAAAATCGACAATGCTAGTTCAACTTTGGATCTAGCCCAATCTAGTTCCACCGAAATTTTAACCGCAGAACCCTTAGGTCCAACCTTAAGCTCACTTAAAATAAATATTCTAGAAACCGTTAGAGAATTAAAAGAATCTCAAAATTTAATTAGACAAGCTATTATAGAATTTAAGAAGATTATTTAATTATGGAAAAAAATTCTCTACTAGATACTTCGAACAAACCAGGCTCCGGTCCCGTATTCGGCATAGTTATCATAATTATAGTCTTGCTTGTTGGGGCCGTAGTTGTTTTTTCTAAACAATATAAAGAAAGTAAGGAACTCCAAGAACTTTATAAAATAGAAACTGAGGCTTCCGATCAAAATCCTAATCTGGATTTACCAACCCAAACCACTTATAGCACCTCTACTAATATCGAAGATATAGAAAAAGATTTAGAGGACTCCAATTTAGACAATCTCGAAGACTCGATCGACGCGATTGACACAGATATCAAATAATGTAAATTGAGAAGTAACCACAAGTGGTGTGAGGTCTTATGTGAGGCTTCATACTATTTTTTTGTTCAAACTAATAAGTTTTACCCATTAAATTTAATCATATGAAAACTGATATTAAAAAATTAGAGCACTCTGAAGTGGAAATTACTGTTACTGTCCCCGCTGAAGATTTTATGTTGACCTGGAATCCAGCTATCAAAAAATTAGGAGAAACCACTACCATCCCTGGTTTTAGACCAGGCATGGCCCCCAATAAAATTTTAATTGATAAAATTGGCGAAGATAAAATTCTATTAGAAATGGCTGATCAAACTATTAGAGACACTTACGCTAAAATTATTATTGATAACAAGCTAGACGCTATTGGCGCCCCTAGTATTACTTTAATGAAACTAGCCAAAGACAATCCGCTCGAGTTTAAAATTATTACCGCTATTATGCCGACCATTTCTTTACCTGATTATAAAAAAATCGCCAAGGAAATTTCTCCTTCTTACCCCATAGAAACAGAAGTTACGACTGAGGAAATTGATCAGGTTATAAAAGAAATTCAAACTAGACAACAAGCTTCTCTTGGTCAGGTCAGCGAAAATAAAGATGAGGCCTTACCAGAATTAACAGATGATTACGTTAAAACTTTAGGCAAGTTTGAATCAGTGACAGATTTTAAAAATAAAATTACAGAGAATATTAAAGCAGAAAAAGAACATAAGTCTCGGGAAAAACGGCGCTTGGCTATTATTGAAAAAATTGGAGATGAAGCCAAGCCCGATCTACCTCCAGTCCTCATTGAACATGAGACAGAAAAAATGTTGGACGAAATGCGCCACCAGATAGAACAAATGGGTATGAAATTTAATGATTACTTAAACCATCTTAAGAAATCTGAAACTGAACTAAAAGCCGCCTGGCAAGATGATGCTAAAAAAAGAGTGGTCTTTGGTTTAATTATTCACGCCATTTCTGAAGATAAAAAACTCATCCCAACCACAGAAGAAATAGACGCTCAAGCCGAAATTTTGAAAACCCAATTTCAAGATTCAGAAAAAATAGACATCAGTAGACTGCGATCTTATATTAAAAACGTTTTAACCAACCAGAAAGTGATGGACTTCTTGGATCCTATCGAGAGCAAACCTAAAAAAGACTAATTGCTCTTCGAGGAAAAATCCTCTATACTCGTCATAAATCATTAATCTAAAAAACATGCTTATACCTACAGTTATTGAAAAATCTAGCTACGGTGAACGGGCTTACGACATTTATTCTCGTCTTCTTAAAGAGAGAATTATTTTTCTTGGTGGTGCCATAAACGACCAAGTGGCCAATATTGTTATCGCTCAATTATTATTTTTAGAATCTGAAGATCCTAAAAAAGATATTAAACTTTATATCAACTCCCCTGGTGGCTCTGTGACTTCTACTCTCGCTATGATCGACACTATGGATCATATCGCGCCCGATGTTTCGACTATTTGCGTCGGTATCGCCGCCTCCGGTGGAGCCCTTGTTTTAGGAGCTGGTGCTAAAGGCAAACGTTTTGCCTTACCCAATGCCGAAATTATGATTCACCAACCCCTAGGCGGCACCGAAGGCCAAGCTTCCGATATTGAAATCACTGCCCGTCACATCATTAAAACTAAGGATAATTTAAACAAAATGCTGGCCAGTTTCACTAGCCAACCATTAAAACAAATAGAAAAAGACGTCGACCGTGATTTCTACATGTCGGCCGAAGAAGCTAAAAAATATGGCATTATCGACCAAGTGGTCAAGCCAAAGAGTAAGAAATAACACAAAAAGCGAGGGCAACCTCGCTTTTTTTGTTATTTCTGAGTAATCTCGACTAAAAATAATTATTGTGGTAGAAATACCCTCAGACAAAACTCTTTGAAAGGAGGTGACTTATGCCAAACAGGCCACTTATTTACACCACAATAAAAGATGACCAAGGAAACCCATGCCGTATCCAACCGGGCGACAAAGTTCAGCTGGCACCCATCGATCGTAAAGCTGATAAATATTCTAACCCGAAGAAAGGATTTCTCACCAAAGAAACCGCTTCTTCTTTACGAAAAACCTTAGGCCGCAGACCCTACGTAGTTGAACGAATTGGTCAGTGGCCATGTGGAGAAGTCTGTCTTTATATATCCTCAAAGAAACACCCGGAAGGATTTGGAGCAAATCAAGAAAATTTTAGAGCTTGCCCTTAATTAAAACCCCGCCCGGCGACAAACCTGTCGCTTGGCGGGTTTGTTGTTTTAATACCTATATTTTCTTAAATAAACCCCCATTAGACACCAGACCATATATCTGATATGATGCAAGTATTCAATTATTAATTTAAAAAGATTGCTCAACTTGAATTTTTACAGTCACGAGGACGAATAACTAACTTTAACTTGAAATATTACCTTTATTCTTACAATTTAAATCCGATTTCGCCCACTTTTATTGAGAAACCGTAAAAAATCAGGTCGAGTGATATAAAAACCGACCTATGACACTTGCAACTGTAATTATACTAGCCGGAACCACCGGTCTAGGAGGAATTGTTGTTGGTTATTTCCTAAGATGGCTTGTTACCCTAGGACAAAAAGGTTCTATGGAGTTAACTGTTAAACAGTCTCTTTTGGAAGCCAAGGACAAAGCGCAACAAATAGTCGCTGACGCTGAAAAAGAAGCGTCACAGATTATTAGCGAAGCAAAAAATGAAGAAAGAGAAAAAGAAGCTGGTTTAAAGAAACTAGAAGACCGCTTACTTAAAAAAGATGAATTGTTAGACAAAAGACAATTAGACATCGACACCGAAACTGAGAATTTAAAAAATAAACACGAGGAACTAAAAACTCAGGAAGAAAAAATATCTTCCTTGGTCGAGGCTGGAAAAAAAGAACTAGCCCGGATCACTGGACTATCTAAAGAAGAAGCCTTACTTGAGTTAAATAAACAAATAGAAAAAGAATACGAGGAAGATTTACTGGTTAGAATGCGGAAATTAGAAATCACCGGCGAACAAAAAATAGAGGAAAAATCTAAGGATATTTTAGCCACCACTATTCAGAGACTAGCCAATTCTAATGTGCCAGACATTATGTCGACCAATGTTGATATTCCGTCTGACGATATTAAAGGTAAAATCATTGGTAAAGAAGGCCGAAATATCAGAACTTTTGAAAAAGAAACTGGCGTGGAAGTTATAATCGACGATACTCCAGGCTCTATTGTTCTATCATCTTTTGATCCGATTCGTCGTCAAATTGCTAAAGTCGCTTTAGAAAATCTAATTTTAGATGGTCGCATTCAACCAGCTAAAATTGAAGAAACTGTTGCCGCTGCTAAAGAAGAAATTTCTAAAATCATCAAACAAAAAGGTGAACAAGCCGCTTATGAAGTGGGTGTACTCAATCTTGACCCTAGAATCTTACTCATCTTAGGCCGATTACATTTCCGAACCAGTTATGGTCAGAATGTTTTGCATCACTCGATTGAAATGGCTCATCTAGCTGGCATGCTCGCCGAAGAATTAGGAGCTGATATTCAAGTCGCTAAAGCTGGAGCCCTACTTCATGATATTGGTAAAGCTGTTGACCATGAAGTGCCTGGTACTCATGTGGAGATTGGCCGGCGTATTCTAGAAAAATTTGGAGCTGATGTCGCCATTATTAAAGCTATGCAATCTCATCACGATGAATACCCTTACGAGACTATAGAAGCGGTAATCGTGCAGACCGCTGATGCTATTTCTGGCGGCCGACCAGGCGCTCGTCGTGACAGTTTAGAAAATTATTTAAAACGCCTTAAAGACTTAGAAGATATCGCCAATTCTTTCCCTGGTATCGAGAAAACCTATGCTATTTCAGCCGGCAGAGAGATTCGAGTTTTTGTTAAACCAGATCAAATTACCGACTTAGAAGCCAAAAAATTGGCTCGAGATATCGCAAAACGCATTGAACAAGAACTCAAATACCCAGGAGAAATCAAAGTTAATATCATCAGAGATACCCGGGTTATCGAATACGCAAGATAAACAACAAAAAAGAGAAGGCACGAGTCTTCTCTTTTTTACAATTCAAAACAAAAATGGCTTAAAATATTGGCTATTGCACCCCAGGATTCAAAAGCCTATACTATATTCAAGGTTTTCAAGGTCGTGCTATTAGCAAAATTAAGCGTCCTACAACACTATGAATAAACAAGCGCTTATCGAGAAAGTAAACGAGGCTCTCGGCGGAACTAAAGCTTCTGCAGAAAAAGCCGTAGATACCCTAATCGAATCTATTATCGACACCTTAAAAAAAGGAGGTGAGGTATCTATTGCTGGTCTTGGAATATTTTCCACCAAGGAACGCGCAGCTAGAACTGCTCGTAATCCTCGTACTGGCGACACTGTCCAAGTGCCAGCCATGCGTGTGCCTAAATTTAGAGCTGCTAAAGCCCTAAAAGATTCTGTAAAGTAGAACTTCCCACTACATGAAAAAATCCCAAGCTCTCAAACTTGGGATTTTTTCATACTCATTTATTTACAAACTTCCGCAATATAGTCTTTATAGAGGTTTAATAATTTCACACTAATCGGACCCACTTTACCATCCCCTATTTTATTTTTATCAATCATAACTATCGGGCAAATAAATTTATTAGTCGCCGTAATAAAAATTTCATCAGCAGTTTTTATTTCCGATACCAAAACATCACGTTCTTCTATTTTAATTTTATTTTTTTTAGCTATTTCCAATACTACTTTTCTAGTTATTCCCTTCAAAACATTATTTTTTGGAGTAATTAAAACTCCAGCCTTAACTAGAAAAAAATTACTCGTAGCACACTCTAGAACTAAATCATTGTCTGTATATAAAATTTCTACCGCCCCGGCCTTTTTCTTTTTAGTCTGCATTAAAACAGCTGGTATATAATTAGAATTTTTAGCACCAGGGATTACCCTCTGATGATTATAAGTAATTAATTTGGCACCTTTTTTAAAGACAGACGACGGCATATCACACAAGTCATCCATTAAAATAAAAAAATGGGAAGTCTGACTTTTTAAACTAATACCATCATCACTCTCCCCGCCTGTTAAAACAATTTTAATACTAGCTTCGGTTAATTTATTTTTTACGAGTAAGTTTTTTATTATTTTATCTAAATCATCTAAACTGACAGGTACATCAAGATTCATTAATTTAGCCGAGTTTATTAAACGGTCAAAATGATCTGCCAATCGAAATGGCTTCTGATTGTATATACGTAAAAAATCAAAAACTCCAAACCCCCTTAAAATAGAGAGGTCGGTCACCGGCAACATAGCCTGATTGAGTTTTTTAATTTGACCATCTATATAACAATAAGACTTCATAGTATAAAAAAATAATATTAATTGAGACTACATTTTATCAAAATCTAAAAAAGAACCAATCTTGCTAAAGCTTTCTATTGTGTTAGATTAATTTTAGACCAAACATAACAAGGAGATATCTTATGGAACAAATACTCGCTACCCTTGTTTTTCTTATCACCAAAGACAGGGTATACATGGTAAAGAAAACTCAAAAAATTGGCATCGGTAGATACACTGGCACTGGAGGGAAAGTTAAAAAAGGAGAAACCATCGAGGAATCCGCCCATAGAGAAACTTCGGAAGAAATAGGAGTTCGAGTCGAAAAATTGAGGAGAGTAGCCATCATCGGATTCAAAAACCAAGACACAACAATGTTTAAAGTCCATGTCTTTTTCGCAGAGTCTTGGTCAGGAGTACTTAAACCCAACGAAACTGAAGTCACTGAGGGAAGATGGTTCCCTATATCACAGATTGCCGAAGTAGACATGATGGGCGCAGACTACATTTGGCTACCACCTGTGCTCAAAGGTAAAACAATAGTCGGCTGTTTCTCCTATTTAGACTCAGAACAAAAACATATAAGTCACAGATCATGGATAAAAGAAGTAGAAAATCTGGACGAACTTTGAATAGAATATCTCAACAGGCAGTCACTTTGTGACTGCCTGTTTTTTTATACTTCATAGCGAGAGCGAATAAGTAGTTCGAGATGGGAGGCGCTTCGCTATCTCACTCCTCGGAAACCCACGGTTTTCCGACGGCTTCGCCTGCCTTCCTCCACGGGAAAACTAGAGTTTTCCCGACCCCTTTCCTGTTCGATTCTCCCTAACATTAAATTCATAAATTAAAACGAGCCCCTTTTAATTAAGGGCTCGTTTTAATTTATGTGCGGGATGGGAGAATCGAACTCCCAACCTCGGTTTGGAAAACCGATATTATACCATTTAACTAATCCCGCTTATGAGAAACATACTAGCAAAGAAAGCCCGACTTTTCAATCAATTAAATTGACACTATTCTAGGGCGGTTTAAAATATAATTAGCGTTCCTTACATAGACAACCCACAAATAGAGAAAGGAGGTACACGTTATGGAGACCATTCAATCTCACCAGAGACAACTCGCAGAAATCACACGCTTTGTCACAAAAACGACTAGGCAAGAATTGATCATAAAATATGAGGACAATGGAACCACCGGGAGGTATTTACTAAAAGATTATAAAAGGTTTCCACAATCTGAATTGATTATTAAGATCTCGAAGTCTGGAAAAATACTTTTAGACCAAGCTACGGGATTTTTCAGTCAATTTCAACACATAATTCGCGAAAAGATTAAAGAGTTGAATGAGACGAAGGAGAAATCACATGGAAGCGGACAGATGTAGCCTCTACCCTCAACCAGCCGGACAACGCACACCAATGTATGTCCGGCTCTATTTTGACAAAAAAAACAAAAACACCAACTTTAAAGTTGGTGTTTTTGTTAAGTCTAAATGGTTTTACCCACTTAAAGCTTTATCGTCCTCGATTAAAATCGGAACGTGGACGTTTTTCCATAGGACGAGCCTCATTCACTGTTAGGCTACGGCCACCGAAATCTTTTCCATCCATTTCACTAACAGCTTTGTCTGCATCGGCATCGTTTTCGAATTCTACGAATCCGAAACCTTTTGAACGACCAGAAAATTTGTCAGTGATGATGACTGCAGATGCTACAGCACCGAACTGACTGAAAGTATCAGTCAACTCAGAATCAGTTGTAGAATATGGTAAGCCACCAACATATAGTTTCTTTGCCATCGAAATAGTTGGCTAATTTATAAGATGAGCGATGTCTTTACGACACCATCTCTCTATGTAAATGACGACCCTCGCCCACACTCTCCCTTGCGAAGATTGCCTTGCACTTGGGTAGAAACTGTTTGAGATCACTTACACGCATTAGAGAGTATGACAGATAAAAATTAAAAGTCAATCACATTTTAAAACAGTGGATAATTCCCCCAAACTTAGTCTAGAGCCATTTATTCTTAAAAAAGACTACTAGAGCCAAAAGAGACAAAACAACTGAAGAAGATAATATAATCCAAAAGGCTTGTGGGTTATTGGCTAAAGGCACAGTTACATTCATCCCAAAGAAACTACCTATAATAGTCGGGATAGTTAACACCACAGTTAAAGCGGCCAACATTTTCAATACCCTATTCAAATTGTTGGTCATAATGGTCGAATAGGCATTTCTAATATTTACAATAGTTTTTAGAGTCGAGCGACACAAATCTACCAACTGATTTTCCGCCAAAGACAAGTCCTCGATCAAATCTTGGTCATTTTCATACAATTTAAAGAATCGGCCTGACAATAATTTAGTTAAAACATTATTAGCTGGCACCAAAGCCGACAAAAAATCATTAATCACACTTTCAAAATATACAAATTGAGCTATGTCCTTATTACTAATTTCTTCTATATTGGTACTAATATTTCTCACCTGACGACTAATATTAATCAAAAAACTGTTATACCCCCTATTGATTTCGGTTAATAGCCTAATTAGAACCTCAGTTTTTTGAGTCGTATAGAAATGGGGGTCAGAAGTTAATTTCCCAATAAATGGTATCGGATCCAAACTAACCACCATTAAAAAATCATCATGATAGACCACTAAAATTGGAGTCGTGATCACTCTTTGACCCAACATAACGGGAAATCTATTAAACATATAAATCACACCATCTTCTACCTCAAGCCTGGGTACCTCATAAGGGTCTCTAGCATCACGCAAAATACTTTCATCTAAAGCATATTTTAGAGACAACAAAGAAAGGTCGGCTTCTGTTGGTTTTTCCACATAAATAAAAGAACCAACTTCTATTTGGTCTAATTCTTTAAGTCCTGACTCTTTATCTGTCCGGTGGAAGATTTTAATCATTAAAAATAAACTAGTTTATGCTATATCTTTTAATTATAACATAATTTTATATTAATAGCAATACAAGTGTCGGGCCGCCGAGATTTGAACTCGGACTAAATGCTCCCAAAGCATTCGTGCTACCGTTACACTACGGCCCGTTATTATTAGATACCGGATTATATTAACACGTAATATTGGTTTTATCTACTAAAAAATCTTAATAAATATTCTCCAGCCACTCTATTTTAATCTCTCTCCCCTCTTGATCCAAATAAACAGCGATAGAGTCTAATTGCCAATCAATATCATCTGAAATATCTTTGTCCAATAAATACGTTTCTATGGTTCGCCCTAGTCTTTTAAGTTTAGCTGGGTGAATATTATCTTCCGGCTCATACTCATCAAATGTTCCACGTGACACTTTTTGAACAGTAGTTACCGTCTTTACTTCCACAAACCTTAAATCACTCCCCTTTTTGACTATAATATCTATTTCACCCCAGGGTTTTCTATAATTCTTCTCAATCAAAGAAAAACCTTTATTTTGAAGAAATTTTAGAGCTAAAGACTCGCCTAATTGGCCAGTCTGGTGAGATTTAAACATGGTTGAATTATATAATATTTCACGTGGAACATATATAATGTGTTTCATATGTAACATATTTCTATAATACAGACAATTTAAGACACCAAAGGTCGTCAAATGGTCATTAAAACCTTTATTTAAGCCATATTTTGACCTATGAACTAAAATATATTGAAATAAAAGGGGATAGAAAGGACGACTTTTAGCCCTGTCTTATGCACAGTGTCCCCAAGTTTATCCACTTTTATCCCCAATTTTAGCCCAGTTAAGCGATTTTTAATGGACTGTCCATTGAAGTTTAATAGCTTGTCTTAGACATAAAAACAGGGGAATGTGTCACGTGGAACATTTTAAAGAAAAACTTGTTATAAATTAGCAAC
Organism: Patescibacteria group bacterium; assembly: GCA_030917625.1. GTDB lineage: Bacteria > Patescibacteriota > Minisyncoccia > Phycocordibacterales > XYD1-FULL-46-19 > JAUPUJ01. The sequence continues at coordinate 4,564 of JAUPUJ010000004.1, read as the reverse complement.
TTTAGTATTTACTCAAACTAAAAATAATATATACTGTTTACCATCTGCGGGTATAGTTTAGTGGTAGAATAGGTCCTTGCCAAGGATCAGACGGGAGTTCGATTCTCCCTACCCGCACATAAATAATAGTCATAAACAAAATTAGAGACGGAAACAAAAAAACTGACCTAAGTCAGTTTTTTTGTTTTGTGCACCCGGAGGGACTCGAACCCCCAACGACGGTTCCGAAGACCGTTGTGATATCCATTTCACCACGGGTGCAAAGTTATCTAATCTAAGAATCACTAAGTAAGCCTCATCAAAATACAACAAATATGGCAAAAAAGCAAAATTTAAGCTAAAATAGACTTTAAATTAAACATGAAAATAGAATTACCTGTCCCCATAGAAGTTTCACGTATAACACAATCCCTACAAAATAAGGGTTTTTCAGCCTATATTGTAGGTGGCTGTGTTAGAGACTTACTTATGAATCGCATCCCTCGAGACTGGGATGTAACCACCAATGCTAAGCCAGAAGATATCGAACAAACCTTTACTAAAACTTTTTATGAAAACAATTTTGGCACCGTCACAGTTGTTAACGAAGAAGTCACAGATACCAGCCTTAAAACGATTGAAATTACCCCTTTTAGGCGCGAAAGTGAATATATAGACCACAGACACCCAGAACAAGTTTTCTTCGCGGAAACAATCGAAGAAGACCTAAAGAGACGAGACTTTACTATCAATGCTTTAGCTTACAATCCCCAAACAGGGGAGTTGATCGATAATTTTTCTGGCACCAAAGATATTAAAGATAAAATCATTAGAACTGTCGGGACTTCAGCAGACCGCTTCGAAGAAGATGCTCTGCGTATTATGCGCGCCGTTCGTCTGGCTACTGAATTAGGTTTTAATATAGAACCCGAAACGAAAAAAGGGATCGAGGATAAAGTTGTCACTTTAAATCAAATAGCTAAAGAGAGAATTAGAGAAGAATTTAATAAGATGTTGTTGTCTAATAACCCGATGATGGGCCTAGAAATGCTTAAAAACAACCATTTATTAGACTATATCGTACCAGAACTAACAGAAGCTATCGGTGTTACTCAAAATGGAGCTCATATCTATGATGTTTGGGAACATTTGATCAGGAGTTTGCAACACGCAGCCGATCGCCAAATGTCCCTAGAGCTTCGATTAGCCGCCTTGTTTCATGATATAGGCAAGCCAGCTTCTCGTCGTTGGAGTTCAGAAAAAAATAACTGGACTTTTTATGGTCACGAAGTAATTGGAGCCAGAATGGTTAAAAAAATCCTTCAAGACTTAAAATATTCCAAAAAAATCATCGACACCGTAGAAAAATTGGTTCGTTATCACATGTTTTTCATGGATATAGAGCAAATAACCTTATCCGCAGTTAGAAGAATTGTAGCCAGCGTCGGCCCAGAACACATAGAAGATCTAATGAAGCTGCGTATTTGTGACCGAATTGGTATGGGCCGCCCCAAAGAAAACCCTTATAGACTCCGAAAATATGAGGCTATGATAGACGAGGCGATGCGCGCGCCCACAGCTGTCACCATGCTTAAAATAAATGGCACCGACTTAATGCAAAACTTAAAATTAAGTCCCGGACCCAAAATAGGCTATATATTAAACATATTATTGGAGGAGATATTAGATGACCCCAATAAAAACACTAAAGAATACCTTGAAAATCAGGCTATTTCTTTATCTGAAGTAGATGAAAAAGGTTTAAAAACATTGTCAGATAAGGCTAAAATTAGAAAAGATGAGGTAGAGCAAGGGGAATTGAAGAAAATTAGAAAAAAGCATAGTGTAGATTAATTAGGCATCACGAAAAATAAACAAAATAAAGCCCCATCCATAGAAATTCAAGATTTGAATACCTATGGATGGGGCTTTTGTATTGTGACCGCCTCATTATCGGTTGGGCGGGGGATGCTTGAACCGCTACCAAAAAATGTTTTTAAGGAACGAAACCAGAACTAGAAACAGAAACAGATTGGTTGTGTGGAGAAAAAACCAATAGAAACATTGTAGTGGGAAGAGAAGTTAAAAAATTATTATTATGATAAATAACTAAGCACAAAACTAACTCAAAAAACTAAAAACAACTAACTAAACTACATTTTTTGGCGACAAGCACCACTTTGTCAGGGACCTAATCGTATCTGTCTCTTATTATGGTATAAGACAGATTAAAGGACAAATAAAATGTTGTGGATAACCCTAAAGACAAAAATTGACAACCTTCTGGTCTTTTACATATGGATAATTAAAGACAAAAAAATCTAGACTGTGGTCTAGATAAAAAATGAAACACAAACTAAAAACAATTAGGAATCTTTTCTCTTATTATGAAATTGTTTATGCACAGATCGTAACTGCTCATTGGTCACATGAGTATAAATTTGAGTTGTCGCCACATTAGCGTGACCTAAAAGAGTTTGAACTGAACGAATATCTGCCCCATTACGTAATAAATCGGTAGCAAAAGAGTGACGAATAACATGGGGTGTAACTTTACTAGGAATACCAGCCACGGTGGCATAATGCCGAACAATCCGTTCCATGCTACGACTAGTGAGGCGAGTGGGGGATTTTATTTTATGACGCGAAATACTTACAAACAAAGCTTCTTCTATATCTCCTCGCTTATCCAAATAGGCTTTCACGACCTTTTTAGCCATATCAGAAATAAACACCAAACGGACCTTACTGCCTTTACCACGAACCGAAAACTCGTCTCGTCCACTTTGAAAATGATCTCTATTTAAAGAACATAATTCAGACACCCGTAGACCAGTGGAGAACAAAAGCTCTAAAATAGCCTTATCGCGCAAGCTTTTTTCATCATCACCACTAGGAGAATCAAGGAGTTTCACCAATTCACTGTCTGTTAAGAGGTCTAAGTGCCTCTCACCTGTCTTAGCTAACTCTATTTTCTCTGGCGCCAATGATTTTACCCCTCTTTTAGCTAAAAATTTGAGGAATGACCGAAGAGCGATTAAGTAGTAGTTCTGAGTAGTTTTTTTCATCGATTCATCCGAAAGAGCCCCTCTTTGTCGGTTGAGCCACAATCGGAAATCTCGAATAACACGTTCAGTAATATCACCAGCCTTCTTTAAATCACCATATTTAAAGAACCGAGACAGATAATGATCATAGTTTTCAACAGTTTTCACACTGCGACCCTTTTCTATCTCCACATACTCCAAAAATTCGGTTTTTAGTTTATCTAGCTCAGATGTTGCCATATATTAACCCTATTATACCACCTTAAGCTTAATTTAAACTCTACCAATAGGGTAAAACTTGCAAATACCGGCTCTTTATGCTATGATTAACCCATGCTTACAACCAAGAAAAAACAAGCTGTTATAAAGAAAGTGGCCGAAAAAGAAGGGGATACTGGATCATCTAAGGTTCAAATCGCCCTTTTAACTGAGCGTATCAATGAGTTAACCAAGCACTTGCAAACTCATAAAAAAGATATCCACTCCAGACGTGGTTTACTCCAAATGGTTTCTCAGAGACGAAATTTGGAAAAATATATTGAAAAACAAGCTCAAAAAGCCGAAATTAAAAAAGCTAAAAAAGAGGCAAAATAAAGCCTCTTTTTTGTTTCAATAGTTTGTTATAATAAGTAAGCATATTTTTAATAAAAGAATTATCACTTATTTTTCATGCCTGTAATTAAACATGGTAGTCAAAGAGTTGGGGTTTTTATAGATACCCAAAATCTTTATCATTCTGCCAAAAATTTATATAACGCTAGAGTTAACTTTAATACTATTCTCCAAGACATAGTTGGAGGACGCCAACTTATTCGAGCCCGGGCCTATGTAGTGACCACTGAAGCAGGGGACGAGAAAAACTTTTTCGAAGCTCTCCATAAAATGGGAATCGAAGTTAAGACCAAAGACTTACAAATATTTTTAGGTGGGGCCAAAAAAGCTGATTGGGATGTAGGACTCGCTGTTGACGCTATATCTATGGCTCCAAAACTTGATGCCGTCATTGTAGTTTCTGGCGATGGCGACTTTATACCGCTTGTCGAATATCTACAAACAAATATGGGTTGCCAGGTAGAGGTTGTTTCTTTCGGTAAAAGTTCTAGTTCTCGTCTTAAAGAAGCCGCTGACGATTTTATTGATCTTGATGCTAATTTTAAAAGATATTTGATCAAGTCTGGCGGCAACGGACGAAATCGTAAAAAATCTGGGCCGAAGCCAGATACTGCTGAATAAAAAATAAAATGAGATTTTCACCAGAAAGTTCTCCTAATTGGGAACGTCAAGAAATTTTGGATAAAGCTTATAAGAAAGCTGAGTTATTAAGTAGCCAACATGAAATAAAACCAGAAAGTTTTATAGATCTGTACACTGAAAACGCAGTAAAGGCCGATGTAGAATATGTTCAAAAAATTGAACAAGTATTTGAAACTAATAATACAGAAATAGATAAACAACATCTAGTTGCAGCTACCGTATTAGAAGCCATCATATTTGAACAAGGGGAACAAAGTGACTGGTTTGGACCCGACGCTACAACT
>JAUPUJ010000035.1 GCA_030917625.1 Patescibacteria group bacterium | reverse complement strand
AAATCTCCACTACGCTCTGCAATATTAGGCGCAGTTGCAATTGCTTCCATGTAATTATCTGCGGTCACCATTCTAACTTCACCTGAACTATGTACATAAGCATAACTAGCGGCATAAGATAAAACAGGTAAACTAATCGTGAAAATAACAGCCACTATAAAAGCTGTGGTTGTTAAGTAGAGAGATGATACTTTTAAATAATCTGTATTATTTTTCATATATTTTTTGGTTATAAGAGTAAAATTGAATAATATAGCAATTATCTTCTTGGGTCTAAAGCTAAGAAGCAAATCAATTTCTCTAAAGCGCAAACTCTAAACACTATCCCCAACAGACTTAAAATTAGGAGTAATCTGCGGTCGACTTTTGGATAAAACGAGCCTGACATGCACCGTTTATTAGAGACTGTTCTGATAAGTTAATAATAAACCTATTTTGACAAAACACAAGTTAAATTGTATTATAACACAAACAGCTGTTAGGTTTACCCCATGAGGGTATTTTTTTACCTTCTAAAATTAACTCTCACTATTTAACAATGACTCCAAACTACAGCCAACCAACGCCACTCAAGTATGACCTCATAGTCGTAGGAGCTGGTCCTTCTGGCATGATGGCTGCGGGCACCGCTGCTAATCTTGGAAAGAAAGTACTTATAATAGAGAAAAACAAGAGTTTGGGTGAAAAACTAAAGATTACAGGCGGTGGACGATGTAATATCACCAATGCCACCTTTAATCTTCGTGAACTTTTACCTAAATTTGGGCCAGCCGAAAATTTCCTCTACTCCCCTTTTTCTCAGTTTGGAGTCGAAGATACTTTCAAATTTTTTGAAAGTCGAAATTTACCCCTAGTCACAGAAGCTCGCGATAGAGTTTTCCCAGCTTCCCAGAAAGCAGCTGATGTTTTTAATATAATGAATCAATATGTCAGTCATCCTAATATCGACATCATTAAAAATAATCCAGTCAATAAAATAAACGCTGATAAAAATAATAGGCAAATTATATCAGTCGACACTAAACAAGGAACTTACTCAGCCAAAAACTTTATCATCGCCACTGGTGGCACCTCTCATCCTGAAACTGGTTCAACTGGCGATGGCTTTTCCTGGCTCAGAGATATTGGCCACAGTGCTAAAGCCCCCACTCCTGATATTGTGCCTTTAAAAGTTTTTGACTCTTGGGTTAAAGATTTGGCTGGTACTTCTTTATCTTTTATGAAAATAACATTTTTCGTAAATGATAAAAAATCTTTTTCAGAAACTGGTAAAATCTTATTTACTCACTTTGGTTTATCTGGGCCTCTAATTTTAAATTTGGCCCACAAGGTCGCCGATCTACTTCACGCGGGATTAGTCACCGCCAAAATTGATTGCTATCCTGATACAGATATTGGGGCTTTAGATAAAAAAATACTTCATGTTTTTGATACCAATAAAAACAAATCTTTCAAAAATATCGTAAGGGATATTGTACCGGAGGGTCTCGGCGACACTATACTTACCTTTAATATCATTTCTGACCCCCTCATAAAAGTGCACAGTATTTCTAAAGAAGATAGACGGAAAATTGTAGACTTACTAAAAGCCTTACCTATAACTATAGAAGACCTAATGGGTATGGACCGAGCCGTAGTCTCTGATGGCGGTGTCCCTTTATCTGAAATTGATACCAAAACCATGAAATCTAAAATCTATGACAATCTTTATTTAACCGGTGATATTTTACATATTAATCGACCCTCGGGAGGTTATTCTCTCCAATTATGTTGGACGACTGGTTATGTAGCAGGGCTGTTAAATTAAATTTTTGTAAATACTCCAAATTTGGTGTAGTCTAATATTTATGAAAAATACTAAAAAAGGCTCGTGGGATTTGTCGCCTCTTTATAAAAGTGACACCGACCCTCAGATAGAAAAAGACTTAGCCTACCATAAGAAACAAAGCTATGTTTTTATTGATAAATGGCAAGATCGAACCGACTATCTAGAATCAGCTACCATCTTAGAGGAAGCCCTTATGGATTATGAGTCATGGCTTGATAGTGGTGGAATTTTAGGAGAAATTGGCTATTATTTTTCTCTTCGCAGTGCCCAAGAAGAAAATAACCCTAAATTAAAAGCTCGAGATAACCAACTAAATGATTGGGCGACCAAGATCAGTAATGATGCTCAGTTTTTTACTTTAAGATTAGCCAAAATACCGTTGCCTCTTCAACAAGAATTTTTAAATAATAAAGATTTAAAGAGCTGGCATTATTTTTTGAAAAACATCTTTGATGATGCTAAATATTTACTCTCTGAACCTGAAGAAAAAATTATGAGTTTAAAAAGTGCACCCGCCCACAGTAAATGGGTCGAGATGCTATCCTCTTTATTATCCAAAGAAACTCGAACCGTATACGGACGAGACGGCAAAAAGGCCACCTTATCTTTTTCAGAAATTACCGGGCTATTGTCTCACACTAATAAAAAAATTAGAGACAAAGCCTTTTTAGAATTCAATAATATTCTAAACCAATATAGTGATGTCGCTGAAGCTGAAATCAATTCAATATTACTTAATAAAAAAATTAATGACGAGCTCAGAGGTCTACCCCGTCCTGATTCCAGTCGGCATCTATCTGACGACATCCCAACTGAAATTGTAGATGTATTACTGTCTGAGGTTAGAAAGGCCTACAATTTAAGTAAAAAATATTATAATCTTAAGGCTAAACTTTTTGGTAAAAATACTTTGGATTACCACGAACGTAATGTGCCTTATGGTCATATAAAGAAAAGTTATTCTTATGACGAGAGTTTAAAATTAGTGGCTGAGGTTTTTAGAAAACTCGACCCTGATTTTCATCGTTATTTCCAAAATTTTGTCACTAAAAAACAAATTGATGTTTACCCTAACATAGGTAAATCAGGTGGGGCTTTTTGCGCTTACAATAGACCAACATCACCAGTCTATATTTTACTTAATCATACTGACGAACTCAGAGATGTTCTCACTATCGCCCATGAGGCTGGCCACGGTATTAATGACGAGTTTATGAAAGAAAGTCAAAGTGCTTTATATTTTGGCACCCCAATGGTAACAGCTGAAGTCGCTAGCACTTTTTGTGAAGACTTCGTTTTTGAGGAATTACTCAGACAAGCTGATGATGATTTAAGACTATCATTACTTATGAGTAAACTCAGTGACGAAATATCGACTATTATGCGCCAAGTGGCTGCCTATAGTTTTGAACAAGAATTGCATAGTGAATTCCGTAAACAAGGATATCTATCTAAAGAAAACATCGGTCAAATTTTTCGCAAACATATGAAGAGTTATATGGGACAGGCAGTTTTAGAGTCTCCTGGTACTGAAAACTGGTGGATTTATTGGAGCCATTTTCGAAATTTCTTTTATGTTTATTCTTACGCTAGTGGTCTTTTAATATCTAAATCTATGCAAGCTAGTTTTAAGGAGGATAATAAATTTATCGATAAAATAAAAACTTTTCTTAGAGCTGGTAGTTCTAAATCACCCCAAGAACTTTTCAATGATATGGGTATAGACATTTCTGATCCCAAATTTTGGGCTAAAGGTTTACAAGAAATAGATACTCTCATTAAAGAGACTGAAAAATTAGCTAAAAAACTTAAAAAAATATAGAGATAGGAGGAGCTGAGCTTTATGATATAATAAAAAAATATGAACCCCCAGATTATAATTATAATCACCGCTATTTTAGGTTTTTTACTAGCTGGAAATATCTTCTATAAAAAACGCAAAAAACAACCTCTAGTCTGCCCACTAAAATCAGATTGCAATACTGTTATCAATAGTCAATTTTCTAACTTATTTGGTATTCCTTTAGAAATATTAGGTCTTATCTATTACGCAATTATCGCTTCTAGTTATACAGCCTTCTTATTTAACCCTTTATTAAAAACAGACAATACAACTTTAATCTTACTGGTTCTAACCACCTCAGCCTTCTTGTTTTCGATATACTTAACTCTAGTTCAAGCCTTAGCCATAAAACAGTGGTGTGTCTGGTGTTTAATTTCTGCTTCTTTCTGTTTAACAATTTTCAGTGGCGTCTCCCTCTCTACTAGTCTCACCCTATTTGATATTTTACACCTTTATTACGAATGGATACTGGTCGCTTTAACGTGTAGTTTAGTGTTAGGGGTTGGCGCTAGTACAATTTACAATCTACTATATGTTAAATTTTTAAAAGATTTACAAATATCAAAAATCGAACAAGAAACTTTACAAACAGTTTCTCAGGTAATCTGGATTTCAATTATTGTGCTCTCTGTTTCTGGGCTCAGTCTATATTTATCGCAACCAGAAATTTATAATCTATCATCAACTTTCTTGGTTAAAATTTTTGTGATGATATTTATTATTGTTGGAGAAATTTTCCTAAACATCATCTTAGCTCCACAGTTAATAAACCTATCCACCATAAACCCAGAATCTGAGGCTGACTTACATTACCTCCGAAGAATATCAATTGCAGTTAGTTTAACCACTTTAGTTTCTTGGTACACATTATTATGGTATATAGTGCTTCCGATAAATATAGATATCAATTTTACCAAACTGGTCTCTTACTATTTAGGGGCACTACTTATTACTGTTGCGGTCAGCCAATTTATAGACTATAGATTAACTAGAATTAAATAACTAAATTATGATAGCTAGTTCCTGGACAGACGCGGAAAAAATAATTAAAGAAGGAGGAGTGGCTATTATCCCCACAGATACTATTTATGGTTTAGTGGCGCAAGCCAATAACGAAAAGACTTTGGCTAGAATCAATAAACTTAAGGGTCGGAGTCCCGACAAGCCTTACGTGGTATTAATCGACAATAAAGATAATTTAAAAAGTTTTAACATTAACCCTACAACAGATCAAGAAAATGTTTTAGACTATTTGTGGCCAGGACCATTTAGTGTCGGCTTTAATTCTGACCAAGCTTTTCGTTTACCAAAATCAGAAAATTTAATTAATTTTTTAAAAATCGTGGGCCCAATAGTGGCCACCAGCTGTAATAAAACCGGGGAGCCTCATGCCACCACTATAAAAGAAGCTTGGGACTATTTTGGAGATCAAGTAGACTGCTATGTCCAAAACGAATCAGAACCACTACTGGGTCAACCATCAACTGTTATTACTTTAAACCCTGCTGGCCAAATAGAGATAATTAGATTAGGTGAGGGCACTGTCCCAGAAAATTTATTAGTAAAATAAAAACCATGAAAGACTACATTTCTTACGATGATTTCTCTAAATTAGATTTGCGCATTGGAACTATTATAGGTGGTGAGGCTGTGCCTAAATCTACAAAATTATTAGATTTAGAAATAAGTATTGGTGATAATGAGGAAGATAAAAAACATATCATTGCTGGTATTGGTGAAGGTTATAGCCCAACCGATTTAATAGGCCAACAAGTTTTGGTCATAATTAACCTCGAACCAAGATCCTTAATGGGCCGAACTAGCGAGGGTATGATTTTAGCTGCTAGTGGCGACTCTGGCCCTATAGTGTTGAACCCTGAAAAAACAGTTCCAAACGGCACAATCGTTAAATAGTTTAATTAGATTTCTTCTTATAAAACAAAGTTACGGCGAGAGCGGCTCCTAAAGCCCCTACATAAGCCATAGTTGATTCTGATAGTCCAAATACACCCAGTATCAATATAAGGTCCAAAACCCCAGCTAGACCAGCCCAGAAGGCTGTTCTTTTTGGTAAAAACCAAGCTAAGAATATAACTGCAATAACAAGTTCTAATATTCCCAACAATCTAAACCAAACTTCTAGGGGCACATAATTAATAACGACATCTAAATACTCTGGTATGTCTTTAAACAAATCACTTCTAATCATTGGGTCAGACACGGTCTGATAACCAGAATAGAAAAACATTACACCCAGACCAAATCTCAACCAAAAATAAGCATTAAATTTTTCGAAGAATCTTTGTAATAAGTTAAGCATTTGACATAATAATAATCTATTATCAATATCTATAATAGGCTGTTTGTCCCCAACTACTATAACTGATACAATAAAACCTAATAATATTTTATAAATTAACGATTATCTTTATGGAAGAGAAAAATTCACCTAAATCCTATGCTACCCCTATTGCTGTTGTTATAGCGGGGTTACTGATAGCAGGAGCGATTGTTTATGGAAATGTGGCAGATAAAAGCCT
>JAUPUJ010000034.1 GCA_030917625.1 Patescibacteria group bacterium | reverse complement strand
CCTGGAGCGTCAATGTGAGCATAGTGTCTACTTGGAGTCCAGTATTCTGAGTGGTGAAGAGCAATAGTAATCCCACGAGCCTTTTCTTCAGGCGCATTATCAATACCATCAACTCCTTCTAAACGAGCCCCGTAACCTGAATCTTTATTTAGATCAAGAACGTGCAAGATTGAAGCAGTCAATGTAGTTTTGCCGTGGTCAACGTGGCCAATAGTACCAACGTTAACGTGTGGCTTAGATCGATCGAATGAATCTGCCATAATTAATTTGATTAAATTAAAACTTTTTAATAATCACACTTCTCTGTGACTGCTTCGACTGACAAAATAAACAAATTTCATCTTGCTAACCGAAGTAATCACATGAAAACACATACAAAAAGCACGCCCATGCGTAAGCACTATGATAGCAAACCACCCAGTATTGTCAAACTTAATCCAAAAAAGTAACCCAATTATTTTTCAGATAAATTTTGTGAATTTATTGACAAGTATTATTTACCATATATTACCAATTGAAACCCACATAGACAACAGAAACAAACCTATTACCAAATAGAAGATTAGGACCAATATGTTTTTATTCATACGTAAAATTATATCAGAAAACATCCAAACTTTAAATTTAAAGTTTGGATGTTTGTTGATTTATTAATACTCTCAACTATCCCTGTCTTTTAGCTATAATTTCAGTCGCTACATTCTGAGGAATGATGGCATATTCTAGGAATTCCATCGTATAATTTCCCCGACCTTCAGTCATTGAGCGCAGTGTGGTCACATAGCCAAACATTTCTGATAGAGGGACTTTAGCTCGAATCACTTTTAGCATACCCCGATCCGACATTTCATCAATTTGACCTCGCTTAGATGATAAGTGTCCAGTCACATCACCCATAAATTTATCCGGCATAGTTACTTCCACCTTCATAATAGGTTCTAGTAGCACCGGACCAGCTCGACGCGCTGCCTCTTGGAAAGCCATAGATCCAGCCAGTTTGAAGGCCATTTCTGAAGAGTCTACATCATGGTAAGAACCATCATAAAGCTCTATAGACACATCTACCACTTCGAATCCAGCTTGAATACCACGACTCATACCTTCCCTAACTCCTTTTTCAACCGGAGTAATAAATTCTTGAGGAATAACACCACCTTTAATGGAGTTAATGAATTCAAAACCTTCTTCTCGCACAATATTTTTAGGAGCATCTTCTGGTTTCAATGTTTTATCGATTGGTTTAATACGCAAACGCACATGCCCGTACTGACCTTTTCCTCCAGATTGTTTGATATATTTATGTTCAGCCTCAGCTTCTTTAGTGATAGTTTCTTTGTAAGCTACTTGAGGAGCACCCACATTAGCTTCAACTCCGAATTCTCGCTTCATCCGATCAACAATAATGTCTAAGTGAAGCTCACCCATACCAGCAATAATAGTTTCCATAGTTTCAGGATCTGATTTCACCACAAAAGTTGGATCTTCATCAGACAGTTTCTTGAGAGCCATACCCATTTTTTCTTGATCAGCTTTAGTTTTTGGTTCAATACGAAGTGACACCACTGGTTCTGGGAAATCAATTTCATCCAAAATAATTGGTTCAGATTCACTACATAGAGTGTGAGAAGTTTTAGTATTTTTTAGTCCTACAATAGCTGCAATTTCTCCAGCATAAACTTCTTTTACTTCTTCTCGGTGATTAGCATGCATTCTCACAATCCGACCAATACGTTCCTTTTCTCCAGTTGTTGAGTTAAAAATATAAGACCCGGCTGTCAAAATACCAGAATAAACACGAGTATAAGCTAATTGCCCTACGAAAGGATCGCTTTGTAATTTGAAAACAAGAGCCGACATTGGAGCGGTGTCACTTGATTCTCTAAAAGAATCTTCACCAGTTTTTGGATCTTTACCGTGGACTGGAGGAATATCAAGTGGGCTTGGTAGATAATCTACCACACCATCAAGTACTAATTGCACACCTTTGTTCTTAAGAGCAGAACCACAGAATACTGGTACTAATTCATTAGCAATAACAGCTTTTCTTAATACTTTTTTAATATCTTCCATGGACGGCTCATTACCTTCAAGATAAGCATTCATTAAAGATTCGTCGTGTTCTACCACTTTTTCTACTAGTTCAGCCCGATATTTTTCCGCATCTGCTTTTAAATTTTCAGGGATTTCAATTTCTTTAATTTCATTACCCATATTACCTTCAAAGAAATAACCTTTCATGCGGATTAGGTCGATCACTCCCTCATGAGCATCATCTTCTCCAATTGGAATTTGAACTCGAACAGCGTTTTTAGTTAAACGATCTAAAATAGTTTTAAAAGAATGTTCAAAACTAGCCCCCATACGATCGAGTTTATTTACAAAACAAATACGAGGCACTTTATATTTATCAGCTTGGCGCCAGACAGTTTCTGATTGTGGTTCTACTCCAGCTACTCCATCGAAAACCACCACTCCACCATCTAGAACTTTTAGAGACCTCTCTACTTCGGCCGTAAAATCCACGTGACCCGGAGTATCAATAATATTGATCCGGTGTTTTAATTCAGGATTTTTAATATCATAAGTTGGAGTCCAGAAGGCAGTTGTAGCAGCTGAAGTAATAGTAATGCCCCGCTCTTGCTCTTGAGCCATCCAGTCCATAGTCGCTGCCCCATCATGCACTTCTCCAATTTTGTGAGACACACCAGTGTAATACAAAACTCTTTCAGTACTTGTAGTTTTACCAGCATCGATGTGAGCAATAATTCCAATATTTCTAACTTTCTCTAAAGGATAATCCCTAGACATATATAAAAATCATTTAATTTTTTAAAAATAAAAACTATCGAGTATTTGTCCGACTTCGATTGACAGCAAAGTGAGCAAAAGCTCGGTTGGCCTCAGCCATTTTGTGTACATTTTCTCTTTTCTTCACAGCTTCACCTTCATTTTTGTGAGCTAAGATAATTTCATCAGCCAATCTTTTCATCATGGGAGCGCCTTTTCTAGACTTAGCGGCTCCTAAAATCCAACGTAAAGCTAGAGCTAAACGTCGTTCTTCACGAACTTCATGAGGCACCTGATAGTTAGCTCCCCCAACTCGACGAGATCTAACTTCCATTTGTGGAGCCACATTTTTTAGAGCATTTTCCATTACTTCTACGGGATCTTCTTTAGTTTGCTCTTTCATAATTTCAAAAGCTCCATAAACTATTTTACGAGCTGTGTTTTTCTTACCCCGTTCCATAACATAGTTAATTAGCTTTTCAACTTTTAGGGAATTGAAAACTAAATCGGGAGTCAATATATTAGTTGGTTTGTGTTTTCTACGCATTGATCAAAAAATTATTTAGGTCTTTTAGCACCATATTTAGACCGGCTTTGGCGACGTTTATCAACTCCGGCAGTATCAAGCACTCCACGCACAATGTGATAACGTACTCCCGGCAAGTCTTTTACTCTTCCGCCTCTAATCAAAACCACAGAGTGCTCTTGAAGATTGTGACCCATACCTGGAATATAAGCTGTCACTTCCATTTGATTAGTTAAACGAACTCTAGCAATCTTACGCAAAGCTGAGTTTGGTTTCTTAGGAGTGGTAGTTTTTACCTGCAAACACACACCTCGCTTAAAAGGAGAATTAAAGAAAGTTGGTTTATTTTTTTGAGTATTAAAACCCTGGGCCAAAGCTACTGCTTTTGACTTCTTGTGGATTTTTTTTCTTGGCTTTCGCACCAATTGATTAATTGTTGGCATATAGTCGGTAACTTTAATACATTTATTTTAAAAAAGCAAGTTTTATAATCGGAAATTAATGAGTTTTAGGCCTTGGAAGCGCTTATGGTTTAAATCATAGGTATCACCTCTCCTGTAAACAACAGAAACAGTATAGAGATTATAGGTGAAATAATAGCTGAAGCAAACAAAATTACCCCTAAAATCAGTATTAATTGATGCTTTTCTAAGATATTAATAATATGTCGCCATTTATAAGGAATAAAGGTAAAGAGGATTTTAGACCCATCTAGTGGTGGCACTGGGATTAAATTAAAAATAGCTAAAACTATATTCAATAAAACTATCATAGCCGATAGAGACAAAATAGCCTCATTATTTAAGCTTAAAATGTCAGAAAACCTAATAATTAGGCCAAAAAAGCCAGCAACTAAGATATTAGACACCGGTCCCGCTACCGCCACGAGCGCCGGCCCCCACTGCCCCGCTTTAAGATTATAGGGATTAAAAGGCACAGGTTTTGCCCAACCAAACATCAAACCCCCAGGAATAAGACTTAATATAAATGGCACTAGGATAGACCCAACCGGGTCAATATGAGGAATTGGATTTAAAGTTAGCCTTCCAGAGAGCTTAGCAGTGGGGTCCCCCAAGGCATAGGCCATAAAACCATGAGACACCTCATGGATAACCACCGACATTATGAGAATAGCGACAACAAATAGTGTTTCCATATAGACTTTTAGTATTTACAATCTAGCCAGTACATGATAGCATACGCAAGTACAAAATTTAAATTACCTAAGTTATGAGAACTTGTCCTATTTGTGATAAAACCAGCCAGATGGTGGGAAATTATTCCAACCGTGTTCGTGCTACCCAATTTAACCCAACTGGCAAAAAAAGAAAACAACCCAATCTCCAATGGGCAGCTTTACCACCACAAGCTGGTGGTGGACGCTTAAAAATCTGCACCTCTTGTCTTAAGAGAAATCGTCACCTAGAAATAAAAATGATTTAAAATAAGAACTCCCCAAAAGGGAGTTTTTATTTACACTTTTTACAAGCAATGCTTTTACCATCACTAAAAAAAGTAATCGTCCCCTCATCTGCCGTATTAATATAAGAAATTTCTTGAGCCTCCAGTCGTTCCAAAACCTCTTCATGAGGATGCCCATAACGACTATCTTTTTCGGCAGAAATCACGGCCCAATCTGGACTCGTGGTCTGTAAAAAATAATCAGAACTGGAAGTATTGGAGCCATGATGAGCTAATTTTAAAACATCAATATCAATATTACTGCCGAATTTTTGGGCTAAATAATTTTCTACCGACTGTGAAATATCGCCAGTTAACAAAAAACTATTAGAGCCATAGCGCAATACTGCCACCACCGCCCCATCATTAGTATTACTCGCCTTTAAACCAGCGTCAGGATATATAATATCTAAAACCGCTCCGCCTCCTAAACTAATCCTGGTTCCATTCACGCCTTCGATAAGTTTCGCCCCCTCTTCTTGTGATGCCTTATTAAATAAATTAAAAGCCTCAGTTTCGCTTTGACCTTGATCAGTCAGAATACCAGTCACTCGATAACGATCTAAAACAAAAGCTAGTCCCCCAATATGATCAGCATCAGGATGAGTCCCAATAATTAAATCTAAAGTTCGATCATAAAAAGGCATTTCCGCACCTAAAACCCTAAGCACTCCCCGACCAACCCCTCCATCTATTAGCACTTGATTACCGACTGGACTTTCAATAAAAATAGCATCGCCCTGGCCCACATCTAAAAAAGACACTTGAAGTGGTTTTAACCTAGAGTTATCTAAAATAGTTACCCACAATAATGAGGTCAGAAATATTAATAAGAACAAAAGAGCCCATTTCCAAAGTTTAAAACTGTTTACCATCTAAATATTATAACTTAAAGCCCCCAAACTACTTATTTGACATAATTTTGTTTTAGTTATAAAATACAAGGAGATAGGTCTTTTGGTAGAAAGAAAAGACGCGCAACCAGTGTTGCACCCCTTTTCTTTTCACTAATACAATTTAGAAAGGAAGTACCAATTATGCTCACCAGCATAATCATGGCTCTGGCCATAATCACGCCACCTGGGCCTTATGAAATACCGACCCAAGAATCCACCATCATCAACTCCAGTTGGTACGGAGAGGAGTTCGATGGTCGAAAAACTGCTTCGGGTGAAGTTTTCCGAGCCAACGACCCGGAAATGGCGGCTCACCGAGAACTACCATTCGGCACCAGGGTTCTACTAAAGAATCCAGAGAACGGTCAAGAACAAGAAGTTACAATCTCTGACCGTGGCCCTTTCCACAAAAACAGAGACTTTGATGTATCACAAGCGGCGGCCGAAAGCCTCGGCTTCAAAAATGAAGGTACAGCCTCTCTGGAAGCCACAATCATTTCAAAACCTTAACTTTAGGAGGTACCCCTTTTTAACACAAAGCCGGACACTGTTGCAGTGTCCGGCTATATTTTTTTAATTTTTTAAAAAACTTATTGAATTGCCTCCATCTCGTCACTTTCTGCTGGAGCTGAATCAGTAGCTACAGGAGTACTACCAGTTGCTTGTTCTAAAAAAGAACCAATAGCAGCAATATCAGCAC
>JAUPUJ010000033.1 GCA_030917625.1 Patescibacteria group bacterium | reverse complement strand
TCGGCTGACCAATATCAAATAAAATGAAATTAGTTAGATCGACCAAGTTATTGATCGACTTACTACCCATAGAATTTATTTTTTCTACTAGCCAACTTGGAGATGGAGTGACTTTCACATTCTCTACTCTCCGGCCCATATAACGTCGACATAAATTATTTTCAACTTTCACTTGCGCAGAAGTTACTCCCCCATCAACCAGCACTTCATTACTATTTTTAGTCTTAAAATCTAAATTTAAAATCGCTGAAATTTCTCGAGCCACACCCAAATGAGACAAACAGTCTCCCGCTCGATTTGGTAAAACATCTATTTCTAAAATAGTGTCACCACTAGCTAAATTATTAGTTTTTTCAACTTCAAAAATATGATTCTCTAAAGCTGTTTTTATACTCTCAGGTACCGGTATTTTTTCAGAAAAAAAACTTTGAAGCCAATTATAAGAAATTAACATAAACTAAAATTGATTAATAAAACGTAAATCACCTGAGTAGAAATTTCTAATATCATCAATACCGAATTTCATCATAGCTAAGCGATCAATACCACAACCAAAAGCAAAACCTTGCCATTTTTGTGGATCTATTCCGACCGCCTTCAAAACATTAGCATGAACTAAACCTGCTCCCAGTACCTCAATCCAGCCCGTTTGTTTACACAAACCACAACCAGCTCCTTTACATTTGAAACAAGAAATATCTACCTCAAAACCAGGCTCAACGAAGGCAAAGAAACTTGGTCGCAATCTAATCTGAGTATCAGACCCATATAAATTTTTTAAAAAGTATTCTAAAGTGCCTTTTAAATGAGCCACACTCACTTCTTTATCAATATACAAACCTTCAATTTGAAAAAACTGCGCTTCATGAGTACTGTCGGTAGCCTCATTTCTGAAAACTTTACCTGGTACAACTATCTTAATCGGCAAATTATCTTTATTGGCCTCCAGATAACGGACTTGGACCGAACTCGTATGAGTCCGCATTAATTTTTTAGAGGATAAGGGTTTAACCCAGAAAGTATCCTGCATGTCTCGAGCTGGGTGATCGTCAGGAATATTTAAAGCATCAAAATTATGAAAAGAATCCTCAAGTTCTGGACCATCCGCAACAACAAAACCTAAATCTTTAAAAATTTTAGTAGTCTGAGTTATAACCTGGGATAAAGGGTGCATATGCCCTAAATTGCCTATATTTTCCATATAAAGGCAGTATAAAGTAAAAACAACCAAAAATAAAGATGAGGGAGATTTAAAAAAATCTTAATGGAGCCAGCAGAGGGACTTGAACCCACAACCTACTGTTTACAAAACAGTTGCTCTACCAATTGAGCTATGCTGGCTTTAAAAAATAATTTTATAGATCTAAATCTCTGTTTCTCTTATCAGCTTTTTTAGCCGCTCTCGTAAACCATTTTTCAACCCGATGTAGCCACTTACGACTTAACCTCAAAACAGATCTCACCAATTTTACCAGATAGATATAACTATGCCAAATGAATTCCTGAACGAAGATGACCATATTATAAGCCAAAACATCAGTTACTTTCTCCAGATATCTATAAGTCCGACTAAAAGATGCTGGCCTCAAAGCCACTTTACCCTGACGAATAGCCACCACTCTCTGTAAGATGACAATGATTGTTATACTATAGCAGACAAATGTTGTCCACAATAAAAGGTTCATGGAGATATTTTACTCCCCGATCGCAAAGCGGGCTATTCGACCAATGTCTACACGCTCTCCAAATTTTTGAGTCGCAGACAAAACTAAAGCACTAATTTTCATACTAGGATCTTTAATAAAATCTTGATCTAAAAATTCTTCTCTATCGGCCGGAGCCATAGCTGCTACATGCATACTCAGATCTGATGCTAATTCTTTAAAATCAGCATTTTGAGACACGAAATCTGTTTCGCACACCAATTCCACCATAGAGGCTACATTACCACCAGCATGAATATAAGTACTAACAGTACCAGCTCCAAACTCCCGGTCGCCTTTTTTAATAGCAATTTCAGCTCCTCGCTCACGTAATAAATTTCTAGCTTGTTCAATGTCGCCTCCAGCATCTTCTAAAGCTTTTTTACATTGAGCAATAGAGATGCCCGTTTCAGTTCTCAATTCTTTTACTTGTTCTAAAGATATAGACATAGTGTCAAAAATTAACTTGATAAAATCAATACAAAGAAACTCTAACTAGGCTACAGGATTTGTTTCAGGAGTTGCTTTGGGAGCATTTTTCTTACCCTCTTTATAAGCCTCCACAACTTTAGAAATAAAGTATTCAATACTTCTAACAGAAGCATCATTACCCACCAAAGCGTAATTTAAGTTTGAAATATTGCAATCTGAATTAGCTAAGCCAATAACAGGAATGTGCATTTTTATAGCTTCATTCATAGCAATAACCTCAGCATCAGAATCAATCACCAACATGGCATCTGGCAACTTTTTAAGACCAGTAATGCCTCCAAAATTTCTTTCCAAATCTTCTTTTTCTTTAGCAATTAAATTTCTCTCTTTTTTAGTATATTTTTGCAAAGCTCCATTCTCTTCATCGGCTTTGATCTCTTCTAAACGATTAAGTCGTTTTTTAATTTCACTAGTATTAGTCAAAGCCCCTCCAATCCATCTCTCGGCCACATAAGGCATATTGATTGATAGAGCGCCAGCTTTTACCACTTGTTTAGCTTCAGCTTTATTGCCTACAAATAGAATTTGTTTACCATTTTGTCCTAAGTCACTAACGAAATCTAAGATTTTAGATAAGGATTCAGCACCTTTTTCTAAGTTTAAAATAGCTACTTTGTTTTTGTAACCAAAGATAAAAGTTTCGACGGATGGATGACGTCGACTTTTTGAGTATCCAAAATGAGCCCCGGCTTCGAACATTTCTCGAACCAAGGGATTATCAGATTTTTTATTAACAACAACTGTATTATCCATTTATTTTGATATAATTTTGGGTTTTTTAAATACCGTATGAGTCTAACAGAAATAGCCCTGGTTGGCAACTCTTACTCGGCCACAGGCTCGCCTTCGTTCCCTTTTTGCAGGGCCTCAAAAATAGGGTCGATATAGCCAGCAAATATCTTCTCAATCCCATGCCAAGATTCCTTAATCCGGTGATCTGTCACACGATCTTGTAAAACATTGTAAGTTCTAATCTTTTCACTTCTATCTCCAGTACCAATTTGACTTCGTCTTTCATCGGCCTCTTTCTTATGCTCTCTCTCAAAATGTAATTCATTAAGTCTGCTTTCTAAAATCATCATGGCTTTTTCTTTGTTTCTACCTTGAGTTCTCTCACTTTGACAGCGAACAGCCAGCCCAGTTGGTCTATGAATTAATCTCACGGCTGTTTCTACTTTATTTACATTCTGCCCCCCAGCGCCACCCGATCGACACGTCTCAACATCTATATCTGCAGGATTAATGACTATAGACTGAGTCTTTCTAATCGGCATAATAGCGACCGAAGCGGTCGAAGTATGAACTCGGCCCTGTTTTTCGGTCGCTGGTATTCTTTGGATACGATGAACCCCGGTTTCAAAACGAAAAACATCGTAAACATTTTTACCTTTAATTTCAACCACCACTTCTTTATACCCTCCTAATTCACTCAAAGATTCATCTGAGACCACGAAACCATAATTATGCATAAGGGCATATTTTTCATACATCTCTTTTAAATTCATCGCAAAGAGGGCTGATTCAGCTCCACCAGCCCCTGCTCTAATTTCCATAATCACTTCATTAATTTCTTCGGCTTCTTCCTCTTCTTTTTTGAGGATATCTTTTATATTATCTACAATCTGCGAAATAGTTTGCTCAAAAGCTTTAATCTCTTCACTAGCCATATCAGCCATATCAGGATCAGACTCAGCTAATAGTTTAGATTCTTCAATACTACTTATTAGTCGATCAAATTCCACCATTAAATACTGGGTCTTGGGATTAGACCTTAAATCATTAATATCGATATCAGGAAAATATTCTTCTGTTTTCATATTTTAAGTATAACTCTAAGTACAAAAAAACGCCCAGATTTCACCTGCAAACAAGTAATAAATTACTAGATCACAGATAACAGGCGCTAAAAAATTTACTTTTTAGTTTTAACAGTAGCTTTCTTTGGTTTTTCCACTTTAGTTTCTCCCGCTTTACTTTGTCGAGTTTTAAATTTCTCAACGCGCCCAGCAGTGTCCATAACTTTTTCTAAACCAGTAAAGAAAGGGTGACAGTTTGAACACACTTCCACATGGATATCTTTTTTAGTTGATCCAACAGTGAATTTATGTCCGCAAGCACATTCTACTTTAGCTTCGGTATTATATTGTGGGTGAATTTCTTTTTGCATGAATATATTATTGCCCAAATTGATTAGGCTTCATTTAAGCACAATTTTAGTTACCACGCAAGATGTCTATTTGAGCCTGCATATCTGTCGCTATTCTCATTACAGAATCACCATAAAAAGCATTGCGACTGTCGGCCCAGTTACCACCAGCATAATAACGCAAAGCGGCTGTTCTCTCGGCGGTATAACCACCGCCAGCAGCTCCCAAATCTCGAAGTAATAACTGAGAAGCAGCAAAGGCGTCTAGTGGTCGCCATGGACTTGGCGGGTTATTACCAGTCACAGCAGCTATTCTAGCCTTATAAGGCTCCCAAGTTGACGGTATAAACTGAGCCGGTCCCATGGCTCCACCATAACCATAACTCAACGGGCAAGACAATGGGGTTGTTCTAGGGTCTAATCCCAACTCAGCCACTATACGTAGAAATGGTGGTATGTCGCGAGTTGGATGCATAATCTGATCGTATTGTTTAGTAACAGGATCCCCCGGCCTATTACAAGTACCTAAATTTTGACCAATATTAGTTTCTTGTTTCAAAATAGCTAGAGCAAAAGCTGGTCTGACTCCAGTCTTTGCACTAAGCTCCACCGCCATATCAACAGCTTGACCAAAAGTAATTGAACCAGTCGAATCCCTTAATTTAAATAAGGCGTTCCTGATTGCTGCCCTCTCTGCTTCCCGAGCAGCGATAATATTTTTATAGCCAGCCTCTTCGGTTTTAGCTATTGATAATAATCTTTTCTTTTCAGCTTCAGCTGCTTGAATCTTAGAAGTTTCAACCTCAATCACTCTTTTAGCATCTATTTCTGCACTCTGCCGACGTTCCAATCCGACTTTTTCTTTAGTCGCCTCCACTTGATTATTACGCATCGCTTTAAATGAATCGTGAACATTGGACTGAATAAAACTAAAAGAATCTAAATCCACAAAAAAACCAGATAAAGTATCTGTGTCCAAGACTACTTCAGTTAATGTAGTATTGTCGAGATTCCGAGTTGCCCGCAGGAGCTCCGACAGCGACTCTTTATCAGCTTCTATTTGCTCTGATAAAGTCCTAATGGTTTTAACCCGAACATTTATATCTCCCCCCAATCTTTCAATTTCAATCTGTTTTTGTCTAATTTTTAATTTTGCCTGACTGATTTGATAATTTAAAATTTCCACATCTCGAGCAATAGACGAAGTTTCTTTTTGTTTAGCATTAAGCTTGATGGTATTAGCGGCAATTTCTGCTTCCACACGAGCCAACTCTTTTTTGAGCAATTCTTCTCTTTGTTGTTTTTCTGCTTCAGACAAAGCTTGTTGAGCTAAAACGATCTGAGGTATACAAATAGTACTAAGCGCTAACAAAACACCGGTGATAAATAAAGTTTTCTTTAAGTTAAAATTTTTCATACAGAATATCAGTATAGCAAAAATTATCGTCCCTGTGCCAGTGCACAAATAAAAAAGACCTAGGGTTCTAGGTCTTTTTTATTAAGAAATTTTAAGTTTAGAGTTAAGCTGCTTCACTTTCGTCTTCTTTCTTACCTTTCTTCTCGACTGCAATATTAGACAAATCAGGAGCTTCAGTTGTAGTTTCTACTTCGTCTTTTGGTTCGGAAACCAGAGCCACCACTTCTTCGCCTTCAATCAAAGCTGTCACACCCTTAGGTAAGATAAGGTCAGCCACTGTAATTTGACTATCAAAATCAACCAAAGTTGAGATATCAACTTCTATATCATGAGGTAAATCAGCAGGTTTGGCTTCAATAGGTAGCGCATGAATTACTTTAACCAACACTCCATTTAAGCCTTTTACAGCAGGAGACTCACCAACGAATACCAACTCCACATCTACTTCTACCATTTTATCTTTCTCTACTGCGTAAAAATCAACATGGATTGGAAAACCAGACACTGGATTATAGTCTACAGCATAGACCAAAACACTTTTGTCTCCCTCTGGGCTTTTTAAATCAATCACAGTTGACTCGCCGGCTTCTTTAAAAATTTTTTCAAACTCTTTTCTATCCACAAAAAATGGAGTAGCCTCTTCTTTATGGCCATAAACTATCACCGGCAATAAACCTTCGTTGCGGGAGGCTTTTAATTTCTTACCAAATAGGTCTCTTTTTTGAGCATTAAGCTTTAACATAACAGAGGAGAGTATATAATAAAATACAAATT
>JAUPUJ010000032.1 GCA_030917625.1 Patescibacteria group bacterium | reverse complement strand
TTTCCTAGGTTTACCTAAAGATTACATTGTTGATGGAATGTTGTGTTATGGAACCTGGGATAAAAACAAGCAAATCAAAATCTTTAAGGATGCTCTAGAAAAATCAGGAAAATCTGTTAATTATGGAGTATTACCTAATTTTCTAGAGAAAGTATTAGAATTTTCAATTGATGGTAAAACATATTGGTTTGACGTGTCATATGGTGGAGCGCTTTTGTCAGAGTATTTACATTTAGCTTGTTTGTTCGGGTCAAAGAAAAATATTTTACTTGGCTCTTGTGGTGGATTATCTGAAGAAATTACTAGTCTGGATTTAATTATTCCAACCTATAGTTTTGGCAATGAAAGTCCGACTCGAATGTATAATCCAGAAGCTAAAGATAATAGACATTATTCTGATAGTTTGCTGTCCAAAAGTCTTAAGGATAGAATTAGTAAAGAACATAAAGTTTGGGAAGGTGGTGTTACCACATGTCAGGCTATGATGGCGGAGACGCTTGAGGATGTTCAGAATTGGTCCAAAGAAGGATTTTTAGGTGTAGAGATGGAAGCCGCTACTATTTTTGCAGTGTCTAAGCATTTTAATGTCCCAGCTACTGCTTTGCTGCTCGTGGGTGATAATTTAATAAAAGGGGAAACCGTTGTAAGTGATAGTTATAAAGACAATAATCTACGAAAGGAGGAAGTCAGAAATAAAATGTACCAGTCTGCTTTAGATGAGTTGCTAAGTTAAAAGAATATTGTTTATTTAATAAAATAGTCTTAGTTCAATTTTGATATAATAAACTCATGACCAAAAAAATTTCCTCTGGCGTTGTGCATAAAGTGCCAGCTGACTTACAAAAAATTCTCACTTCAGATCCAAAAATGTTGACTGCTTGGGAGGCGATTACACCCCTTGCTCGCAATGAGTGGATATGTTGGATAACATCCGCGAAGAAAATAGAAACTAGAAATCACCGGATGGACAGAGCCCAAGACAATCTAAAAGGTGGCAAGAAAAGACCTTGTTGCTGGGCCGGTTGCATTCATCGCTAATATTCTTAATAATAAGAGTATGAAAAATATTTTTACCGCTTTAATATTAGTGTCTTTATTATTTCCCACTACTGGCTTGGCTCAAGTGGTGCAGGCTTATTTTTATAATAATGGTACTGGCGATAAAAGTTTTAAAACTAATTACAGACAGACTGATGTGGTGTCACCTCAAGTTTACTATATTGATTATGATTTTGATCTTAAAAAAACCGATGATAAAGGAGTTATAAACCGGGCGAATGATAAAAATGTTAAAGTGGTACCGTTAGTTTTTCAGCAGGATTTTAATCGGGAACTGATGTCTAAAATATTGGCCGACGAAGATGCTCAAGAAGATATCATTGAAGATTTAATAGATGAAGCCCACGACGAAGATTATGCTGGCTGGCAATTTGATTTTGAATATATTTCTTCAGCCGATAGAGATGCTTATACCGACTTTGTCGAAAAAGCTGGCAAAGAATTTAAAGATGCTGATTTAGAATTTAGTGTAGCCGTGATTCCTCGGACTACTCCTTATGACCCAAATGCTATTAGTAAAGATTTAACGGCTGCTTATGATTATGAAAAATTAGCGCAAGCTTCTGATTATTTAGTAGCGATGGCTTACAATGATCCTAATTCATTTGGTCCGAGCGGAGCTCTGCCTTACCAGCAGGCGGTTTTGGATTTTATGACCACTATAGTGCCGAAAAATAAATTACAGTTGGGTGTAGCGCTTTATTGTTCTAAATGGAGCCTCACCGGCGGGTACAAGCAATTTGGTGAGCTTTCCCATGATAATGTAGAAGATGATATTGATAATTCGAAACTGCTCTTGAGGGGCTATATGAAAAGTTTAGAATCAGAATATAGTGCCTATGTGGTCCCGAGTGGCAACTTGTATTTAACTTGGTGTGATGGACCAGAAGGATTTGAAGCCAAGTTAAAACTGGCAGATAAATATGATCTCAGAGGTATTTCGATGTGGGCCCTTGGTCAAGAAAATAAAGATATGTGGGATCGTTTGTAGTTGATTACAGATTTAATTTTACTGAGTGACGATAATTGAATTCCTTATCTCGTTGAAAATGTTTATCAGTTGAGTTCGGTCATAGGCTGTTACTGCGCCTGGGTCGTAGTTAGCCAAATTGGTTGAATGAATTAGATAACGAACAGCTAGACAGGGATTAGTGTCAGATATTGCATACACATATTCTTCATATAAATTACCAGCGGCAGCACCTGATGAGGAAGCTATAGAATATTTTACGTCATTAATAACCTCTGTCGTGACGGTTTTTGGTTGTAGAAGAAAGGGGTAGGCAGTACAGGTGGGCATATTGGGCATAATTTCGACTGAAAGCCCAGTTTGAGATTCAGACAGATTTGTACCTTCGGTTAGAGTTTTTGGTATTAAGAATTTAACGCCAGGAATGGTCGGCTCTTCTGGACCAAGTAAATCATAGGCATATGAATTATCGACGGTCCAGTCATTAGGGTGTTGTAAGGCGAATCCATATTCGCTGTTGGTGTAGGTTTGGCTAGTATTATTGTCTTGCGATTTTGATGTGGTAAACCACCATAGGGCGCCACCAGTAAGTAGAAGTAGAATGATGATAAGTATTGTGTATTTCATCTGTAAATTATATACCGATTGTAGGATATATATAGTTTGCTTACCGAAAGTAGCTAAATATTTACACCGATTTCTGTTGAGGCCAGGAGTCATGTGTGCTTTAATGGTGAAAACACCTCAGTAGATATCTACTGAGGTATATATTATAAAAATCTCTAAAAATTAACTTATGGTTTATAAATATAAGACGATTTTAATAATCGCATTAATAATTCTAATGATTGGGTTATTTTATTTTTTGATTCAAGTTATAAACAAAGATAACTCGGAGGAAAATCAAATTACCGAAGAGATAGTAAATAGTCAGTCTATGGATGATAAAACATCTTCTCGAGATAGTGAAGATAATTCGGCGATGGAAGTTGGATGGGTAAGGAAAAGTTTTATTCCTAGCGAGTCTACTACCAATGAACCTGTTTGGAATATTGAATATCCTTTCAATTGGCAGGTAAATGAAGGAGGTCTGCATGAAGGATATTTAGGATTAAGTGGGGAGTATAATGGAAATTTGTATTCTGTAGACTTTTCTTATCCTATCGCTGAGCAAGGATTTGAAAATTGGGTGGATGAAGAAAATAAGAATCATGCGCAACCAAACAGCGAAATAATGAAGGTGGTGATTAATGGAAATCAGGCCTTAAAAGCTCTTAATTTAAAGGGAAAAACCATTTTGTATGAAGGTAAAGAGGTTGAACCTATCTATCACTCTGTTTATGTTTATCAAAAAGGTTATGTAATATCTATATATCAACTTAACTCTCCTCAAAATCCAGAAGAAATGGAAGCGATATTAAACAGAATAGTTAATAGTGTTATATAAACATGGCAACAGTTAGTACTTATTTAAATTTTCCGGGCAATACTGAAGAAGCTTTTAATCACTATAAAGCTGTTTTTGGGACAGAATTTGAAGGTGGAATTATGCGTTTTAAAGATGTGCCGACTGAAGGGGATAAAATGTCGGAAGTTGATAAAAATTTAATTATGCATGTGTCGCTTCCGATTTTAGGCGGTCATAGGCTTATGGGTACGGATGCGACAGAGGCCATGGGTTTTAAGGTGACTTTTGGGACTAATATTTATATTAATTTAGAACCAGATACTAGAGAGGAAACGGATCGTTTATTTAAAGAGTTATCAGCTGGGGGTAAAATAGAAATGGCGATGCAAGATATGTTTTGGGGTGATTATTATGGTTCTTGTGTCGATAAATATGGGGTCAAATGGATGTTTAATTGTTCACAAAAATAAAATAAAATAAATTATGGAAAAACTACACGCTTCTGTTTTTATACAAGCACCAAAGGAGAAAGTTTGGCATACAATGTTAGATGTATCTACATACGAAGAATGGACTAAAGTATTTAATCCCACTTCTAGTTTTAGGGGTGATTGGAGTAAGGGTTCAAAAATGTTTTTTTTGGGTACTGATGAAAATGGTGAAAATGAAGGAGGAATGGTGAGTCGAATTGTTGATAATAGACCTTATGAATATATATCTATTGAACACTTGGGTATTTTTAAAGATGGTATTGAAGATACAGAAAGTGAGGAAGCAAAAAAATGGGCACCGTCATTCGAAAACTATTCTTTTATTGAAAAAGATGGTGGCACAGAAGTGGTTGTTGATCAGGATATAGAGGAGGAACATAAACCACAGTTTGAAAAGATGTGGGTAGAAGCTCTAGCGAAGGTAAAAGAATTAGCAGAAAAATAAAATTTTTTATGTCAAAAATAATTACTCATTTGTGGTTTGATAAGGAAGCCAAAGAAGCCACAAATTTCTATGCTTCTTTATTTCCAGATTCTAAAGTAGAAAATGTAACGACTTTACCTGGTACCCCGTCTGGCGATACTGATATTGTGACTTTTAAATTAGCTGGGCAAAGTTTTATGGCGATTAGTGCTGGACCGTATTTTAAATTTAATCCGTCAATTTCTTTATTTGTGACTTTTGATAATGAAGCCGAAATAGAAGAGGTGTGGAATAAGCTAATAGATGGTGGCAGTGCTCTTATGGCCTACGACACTTATCCGTGGGCACAGAAGTATGGCTGGCTTCAAGATAAATATGGTTTGTCATGGCAACTATCTTTTAGTGAAAATCATCAGACTGAGAAAAAAATTACCCCACTTTTAATGTTTACTCAAGGTGTGGCTGGTAAAGCGAAAGAAGCCATTGAAAATTACACTAGTATTTTTCCTAATTCTAAAATAGACATGATGGTGCTGTATGAAAAAGATGACAGCGACACTGAAGGTTTTATCAAACATGCTCGATTTGTTTTAGATGGGGAACATTTTATGGCTATGGATAGTTCTTTGGGACATGATTTTGTTTTTAATGAAGCAATTTCTTTTATTGTTAATTGCGAGACCCAGGCCGAAATTGATTTCTATTGGGAAAAATTATCAGCAGTTCCGGAGGCGGAACAATGTGGGTGGCTTAAAGATAAATACGGAGTGTCATGGCAAATAGTACCGACAGCGATGGATAAAATGATGAGGAGTGGTGATAAAGAGGCTATGGCTAGAGTCACCCAAGCCTTCCTCTTGATGAAAAAGTTTGATATTACTAAATTAGAAGCCGCTTTTGCGGGAGAATAATCAATAAAATATTATGCAAAAAAATTTAATTATAGGATTAGCGGTCGGTTTAGTACTTGGTGGCGCTGGTGGATTTTGGTTTGGTGTGAAAAATATTAAGACTAATGATTTAACTTCTGGCATGCATGAGATGTCCGACGGATCGATGATGACCAGCGAGGCAGAAGTTATGGATATGTCTGACATGATGGCTTCTATGAATAAAAATTTAGAAGGTAAAATTGGGGATGAATTTGATATGGCTTTTATTTCCGAAATGATTTTACATCACGAAGGGGCGGTAGAGATGGCGGAACTAGCACTGACTAATGCTGGCCATCAAGAGATAAAAGATTTGGCTCAAGCGGTTATTTCCGCTCAGAATAAAGAGATTTCTGATATGAAAACTTGGCAGATGACCTGGTTTAATAATTAAGAATATAAATTTACTAGAATTCAAGCCGGTCTAAAAACTTAATAAAAATTGATATTAAGCTTTGTCTTTAAATAAAGTACATTTTATTTGGATTTTTATCTCTACAAAAATGTGACTGTGGATGCGTTAATTTATAATCAGAGTTATAATGTCTAGGTATTATGATTATACGTCTTTAAATTTATTTTATTTATGATTAAAAAATATACTCTTGCGTTTACATTGCCACTTTTTCTGGCTCTAATTGTTATTTTGTCGGCTCCAATCAGCGTTGGCGCTGCTGAAAAATGTAATTTTAGCCGCAACCTTGACTTAGGTGTTGATGGTGAAGATGTCAGATGTCTCCAGAAGTATTTAAATGCTTCTGGCTTTACTATTGCTGAAAGTGGAGTCGGATCTCCTGGTGGGGAAACTACTTTATTTCGTGATCTAACTAAAAAAGCTGTGGCTAAATGGCAAGCAGCCAATGGTTTATCACCAGCTTCTGGATATTTTGGACCACTGTCTCGGTCAAAATATGATCAAATCACAAGTGGTATCACTAATGCTATAACCAAAGTGGAAAATCCAGTTGCAGCCGATGCCCTACAAAAGCAACTAGCAGAGTTGCAAGCTAAGGCTTTGAGTATGAATTCAAACAGTAATTCAACCGCGACTCCAACCCCAACTAGTTCTAGTAAAAGTGCTGCCGATAAAATAAAATTGGCAATTCAGGCGTTGAAAGATGCTGATAATCAAATAGAAGATGCTGAGGAAGATGGTTTGTCTATTGGTAATGCAGAAGGAGATATAGAGAATGCTAAAGAAGACCTATTTGAGTCAGTGTTAGCTTATTTTAAAGGTAATTATGAAGATGCAATAGAATATGCTGATGATGCTTATGATAATGCCATGGACGCTTTTGAAGAAGCTGGAGGAGAAACAGATGAAGATGAAATAGATGAAATGATTGAAGAAGTAGAAGATCAAATAGATGAAGCTTGGATTGAGATAGATGAAGCGGAAGATAATGATGAGGATACTGATAAAGCAGAGGACTTATTGGAACAAGCCGAAGATGTCTTAGATGATGCTAAAAATGCTTTGGATGATGGTGATTATGACGAGGCAGAAGAATTAGCCAATGAAGCTGAAGATTTAGTCGATGATGCTGTTGATGCTATCGGTGAATCTGATGATGAAAAAGAAGATGCTAAAGATGCTATTGATGATGCTCAAGATTCTCTAAATGATGCTTGGGATG
>JAUPUJ010000031.1 GCA_030917625.1 Patescibacteria group bacterium | reverse complement strand
CAAATCATTCCCTAGCCGACATATTAATTATATCATACTTCACATAAAAAGCAATCCCCTCAAATTGCTTTTACATTTTAAGCCCTTTTTGCTACAATCAACGTGTTCTTAGCCAAAAGAACTTATTCCTCGGTAGCTCAGCGGTAGAGCAATCGACTGTTAATCGATTGGTCGCAGGTTCGAATCCTGCCCGGGGAGCCAGTTAAAGAATTAGCACCTTTTGGCGCTAATTCTTTTTTATTCTACTTGAAAACAGGGCGGTTTTCTTTTTCCCCAAAATTTGTTAGTAATTAAGATGGAAAATTGATCTACTAAAAAGCCAGAGACCAGAAATAGGAAGGACTCAACCATGCAAATTCGAGTATCAGTGGCAAATCTGGCAACCCGCATTACATTGACGGGAACAGACCAGACTTACGTATTTGGAATTATTAATCGCAAAGCATTGGAACAAGGAGATCATGTGGCAACAGGTCTAGGTGGTGGTGCTCAAGTCACTCAGATCGGCAAAAAGTTTCTCGAGGATAATTTCGGTGCCCACTTCCCCGAAGATATGGAAGCTCGATTCCTTATCGAGAAAAAACATATGAAAAAAGTGTTGGCGATTTTTAAAAGTCGCGAAGCATCTATATACGAGATTGATCCAACCAGAGAAATCATTGAGGAGCTGTCGACCAAAGAGTTACCTATACAGAGCTCCCCTGTACTGTCTTCTGATGAAGCGGCGCTGATTAAAACACGCTACATAAAAACCATCATACAACCACTTGGTGGTACTAGGAGATTAGCTCGTGACATCCCAGGCGTCTCAACAGTTAGGGTATTTAATATATTCGAGCTGATCGCGGAAAAAGAAGTATTCACCAAAATAATCAACTCCCCCATTATCTACACGTTTACAGATAAAGAACTTCGAGATATGAGGTCAGGAAAAGAAGTAAGGGCGGTAGATGAAACAAGAATGGGCGAGAATATATTCTAGATCAGTCAGTTACCACGCTCTCCAACAATTTTTGTTGGAGAGCGGTTTTTTTATTTAGACAACCTTTTGGATAGCTAAGTAAAAATAAAAAAATAGTTAGATACATTATTTATATTTGCTATAATCATACTTAAGACTATTTATTTATGCCCATCTTAGATTTCATTGGATTATTTATTTTTATTGCCGGATTTATTATTGGCCTTGGATCAGTCACAGTTATTGATATTCATGGATTTTTAGGACGAAAATCAAGTTATTGGGCTGAAGCCACAACCCGGACACATAAAGTTACTAAACCATTAATCTGGGTAGGAATAACCCTAACTATAATTGGAGGAGTTATCTTGTATCGGGATTTACCTTTATCTGGCATACCACTATATCATGTGATTATTGCTACGATTTTAATATTAAATGGATTATTTTTATCATTCCACGTAAGTCCATTTTTAATCAAGCAAGAACTTCTAGGACAACAAACAAAAATTTTACCTAACTCTCTACAAAGAAAAATTATGGTGAGTTTAATACTTTCCGATATTAGCTGGTGGGGAGGCTTAGCGCTTCTTATTTGGCATGTAGTACAAAAATTTTAACTACGATCTCGAGAAATAAGAACATTACTCGCATTGCAATCGTAGTCGGCTTAATTTGGAAAAATAATTTGAAATTAAATTTCTTCCATGTTAATTTGCAAGGAGTTCCTGATAAAAATATGGCCACAAGTCTTAGGACAGAAACTTCTCTTGAAGTGGGTATCTTTTCTTGGGTTTACCCCAAAGAAGGCTGGTTATGTTTTTTTAGGGAATTAGGGGTAAAGACCAAGTCTTTACCCTGTTTTCTTTTTCTCCAAACTTTGTTAGTAATTAAGATAGAAATTTGGCCCACAACCCCCAAGAAAGGGAAACATAAAAATGATATGGCAAGATGTAGTGATGACTATAGGGCAGTTCATATTCGCTCTCGCCTTAATCCCAACAATTATAGCCAACAGACCTCCAACAAAAGGAACCTGTCTGATTACAGCAATTGTAGCTACATTCTATATACCAACCCTTCTGTCTTTAGGGTTAAAGGTAAGTTTTCTAGCTACAATTTTAGTCGCCACCGGCTGGTGGATTCTTTTCTTCCAAAGCTATCGTCAAGAATTGCAGAAAAAACAAGAATAATTTTCTCAATTCTATTACACTCAACCACCCAAAGGAAAACTTCCTGCGGGCGGTTTTCTTTTTATGGAATTTATAAATACAAAAACTTTATGATAATATTGGTTTAAATTAAAAGAATAAAAAAATACTAAATTATGACTTATCAAGAATTTATCCAAGAACTCATAAACCGTTTCGGCGAAGAACAAGGAGTAATAATGGCTCTACGAGCAGAAGTGGGATTTTTACGTAGATTTATTGAAAACCAAAATTTACCAGATTTTACTAAACAACAAGAAGACATGATTGAGGATTTTTTAGAAAGACATCCTAGATCCTAAATATCTTTACCAATAAAAAAATTACGTTTTATAAAGAAACATAAGTTTACAAATTTTTAATATAATAATTAATAAATATGAAAAAAATAATAAATATCGTTCTTAGAATATTATTGTCACTATTACTAGTTATGCCAATATTAGGCGTGTTAGGTGTGTTTCCAGCCCCCACTAGAGACCTATACCAAACACAAGAAGCTTATGATTTTATCATTACCCTTTCCAACAGTGGATACATTATGTGGATGATGGCGGCAGTTTTTGCTATTTGTTTAATATTAACACTTAAAAATAAAATGGCTGCTGTGGCTCTTTTGCTTTTACCAATAACTTTAAACATTATTGGTTTTCATACCTTTTTAGATGGTGGACTACTAGCTTACGGGTCAATTATGGCTATAGCCTTCTTTCTTATCAACCTTTACTTTTTGTGGGAAAACCGCAATCGCTATAAAGTTTTGTTTTAAAAATAACTCAAAACCCCACCAAACTTCGCGGAAGTTTGGTGGGGTTTTTGAATTGACAAATATATAGATACGGTATATAATAATAGAAAGAAGATCAAGAACCGCTTGTAGTTTAGGGCGGTTTTCTTTTTTATAAATCCCCCATTTTTATTCCCATTAACCGTTATATAAGGTAGAGTATTAAGTCATGTCAGGTAACAATGAATCGGTCTTAAAATTTGATAAAGTAGTCTTTAATCACGGACACAATAAGCCTATCTTAGAAGAGGCTAGTTTTTCTGTGCGTCGGGGATCTAAAATCGCCCTCATGGGCCAAAATGGGGCCGGCAAGAGCACAATCTTTAAACTCATCACTGGGGCCATCCAACCCGAAGAAGGCACAGTCATTCGTGGTTCTAGACTATCCATCGCTATCGCCGAACAAGTGGTTAGGCGCGACCAATTAGACTGGTCGGTCCGAGAGTTTTTTCAAAATTGTTTTAAAGAAAAAGTTTATGATATTGACCCTAAAATTACTGAAGTATTAGAAGTGGTCAATTTAAAAGCCGATTTCGATCGCAAACTTAGAGATTTTTCTGGCGGTCAACAAGCTCGCCTACTCTTAGCTTCTGCCCTCATTCAAAACGCTGATATTTTACTACTAGATGAACCAACCAATAACTTAGATCACTCAGGGATTGAACACTTAACAAAACTTTTAGTGGAATACAAAAAAACTTGTATTGTGATTTCCCACGATGCCGAGTTTTTAAATGCTTTCACTGAAGGTGTTTTATATTTAGATATTTTTACACGCACCATTGAACAATATGTTGGTAACTATTTTGATGTAGTTAAAGAAATTAGTATTAGAGTAGAAAAAGAGAAAAGAAAAAATGCTCAGATGGATAAAAAAATTCAAGAAAATAAAGATAAAGCTAACTTCTTTGCCAACAAAGGAGGTCGCATGCGTTTATTAGCTAAACGCATGCGTGAAGAAGCGGCTGATCTTGAAGAAAACAAAGTGGATGTTCGTCGCGAAGACGCGACTATCCGCCAATTTAAAATTCCTTTTCAAGAAGATACTGTGGGCGAATTAGTTAATATTTCGTCTTATTCCATAATGCAAAATGGCAAAATAAAAACTAGACCAGCTAAAATCTCTCTACGCAAAAACCAGCACCTACTTTTATCTGGACCAAATGGTATTGGTAAAAGCACTTTACTTGAGTCTATAGCAACCGGAAAAGCTGACGGAGCACATATTACACCCGATGTTAAGGTTGGTTATTACCGCCAAGACTTTTCGACTTTAGATTTTAACAGTACTGTTTATGACTCTCTCTTAAGCGTGCTTAAAACTCATGATGAAGAACGTCTCCGCTCGGTCGCTGCCAACTTTTTAATCAATCGAGATTTTATTTATAGTCGCATTGGTGATTTATCTGAAGGTCAAAAAGGATTAGTGGCTTTTGCTCAATTAGTCCTTTTAAAACCAGGTCTACTAATTCTAGACGAACCCACTAACCATATCAACTTCCGCCACTTACCTATTATCGCAAAAGCTCTAAGTGAATTTGAAGGGGCTATGATTTTAGTTAGTCACGTTCCGGAATTCGTCAGCCAGATCCGTATCGACGAGATTCTAGAGTTATAACTTAGCTTTTACATAAATACCCAATCTGGTACAATAAATATTATGGGAATACAAGTTGAATACAATCCAGATCTAGCTTTACGACATATTACAGAAGTAAAAAAAGGCAACAGAGAAGAGACAGAATGCCTGCCTGTAAATATGAAAGTTGGCAACATTTACGATTTTTTAAAAAGAGGCCAAAGACTCTATTGGCTCCACGGGGAAATTCCTCTATTAGAAACAGTCGGGCACGAAAAACTATCTTCACCTATAGCAAGTATTATAATTATTGAATGTACTCATTTTTTAATAGATGACGATATTTGGACGAAAGGTAAATATAAAATTGTAGAAATTTTTAAAGACAAAGAAATACATTTTAATGGTTTTGCGCGTATACCTAAAATAGAGTCATCTTTATCTAAAAAATTGTTTAAGTGGTTTAATGGCCTTAAAGATTAAAACTTGTTGGATAATTTTTATATTTGTTTTTACTATTACATAGGCCGCTAATTTTTTAGATCAAGGAGAGGTGTGGACGAAAGGTAAATACAAAATTGTAGAAATTTTTACCGACAAAAACAGCCATTTTAATGGTTTTGCCCGTATATAATCCGGCCTAACCTCGAATCATTTTTATAATCGCTATCAGGATTACAGATCCTAATAAAGCCACTAAGAAACTATACAAACTGAACCCACTAGGGTCGGATTGACCAAAAAAATTCATCACCCACCCGCCAATTAAAGCACCAATGATTCCGACAATAATATTTAAAACCAATCCTTGTTGTGCATCTGTTTTCATAATCAGAGATGCTACCCAACCAATAATTCCTCCAAACAAAATCCATAGTAATATTTCCATATAATTTTTAGTTATTTTCTTGATCTTCTAATTTTACTGCAGCCTCTCTTGTTGAGACTGATTTTCCTATTAGAAACAATTTGATAATACCAAAAGCCAGGACCCAATAAACAAACATAGCCAATAATGTTAGCCATTCAAAGACACTCCCCGCCACCTGACTGCTTTGGAAAACATTAATAAATGGACCAACAAACAATGAGCTAGCTTCATAAATAAAACTAGTAAAACCAGCACCAGGATTAGCTCCTAATAATTTCAAAAAGAATCTAAATATTAACAACACTTCTATTGCACCTAAGATATACCAGACAATTTGAGTGCCCCTATATAGAGGTTTTGTACTTGGATAATTAAATGAATCCATAAAATAATTTTAATTATTAATAGTCCACGTTGTTCCCCTTATAGGAAACATACCGGAAACTTTAGATGTGGCCTCAACCGATACCACATCCAACATTAACTTTTGACCAATATAACTAGATAAATTAGTGTCCATTACGGCTTTAATAGTAAATAGCCGCATTTGACCCGGTAGTAAAGTGGCTTCATTTACAGCCAAAGCTGAACCGTTTTTAAAAACAGCTTTACTTTCGGCCTTTGAGCCACCTAAGTCATCAACGGTAATGAAACTACTTATTGATGAGACGTTAGCGGAACCATTTTGTTTAACCCAAAAACCCTTTAAAGTAGAATTAGATTTACCAGTATTAGTTATTTGTAAATACGAAACTGGAACCGAACTTCCAGCCTTAACTGTGCCTCCAAATAATAACGGAATAGATTTTACGGCTAGGGTCGTTGCCGAAGTAGGAGTGGTGTCTTTTTCATCACCAATTATAAGCTTCCCACTAGCTATATTTTCAGAATTTGTATTTTTAGAACTATACAAGACAACGTCATAAACACCATCTTTCAGTTTTTTTGAGACTTTAACCTTCCACTGGCCATTTTTTACTTTAACTACTTTACTTTTAAACAGAGTTTTATTGCTGTCTTCTTTTTGTATTTTTATTTGCACAGTTTTAGTTCCAGTTGCCGTTCCAGAAATAGTAGGCTTGGCTGAAGAAGAAGTTAGAGACTGGGTTGTGATAGACCCAGACAATATATTGACAGTGACTTCGCATACAACTTTCTTACTACCAGAAAGAAAATTGTATGAATAAGTGGTAGTGTCTACCGGAAAATAAGTCTCCGTACCGGAAAGTGAAATTTCTTTTCCGTCATTATTTGTAGCCTCTTTAGCTTTTTTGCTATCCCAAACAATTTCTACTTTATCACCTAAATCTGCAGAAACATCACCCGTCTTTTTAAAAGTCTCAACTTTACCACTTACCGAGACTTTTAAAGAACAAGTTGGTTTACTACTAGCAGCAACTGCCACACTTGGAGAAATCAAACTTACCCCTATAATAATTAAAATTAGGGAAAATATTGAAGAATATTTGGATAAAATAATCATAATAGAGGATTTAAAACTAATAACTTAACTCGAATAACGGAGCCATAAAAGAGGATGTTCAAGAATAGAACATCCTCTTTTATTTATACACAAATTTTAGATACCAGACACTTGATCACCAACAACAGAATCATCAT
>JAUPUJ010000030.1 GCA_030917625.1 Patescibacteria group bacterium | reverse complement strand
TATAGTTTCATGTTCCGCTATTATAGGCTAAAAATACAGAGAGAGCAAAGGTTTTTAAATTTAGCTTTTTTTAATTAAGGTTATCAAATTCTCGAACAATTTAACTAGGGTAATAGGACCCAAGCCGCCAGGCACTGGTGTAAACACAGAACATTTGTCGGCACAGTCTGGGTCAGCATCACCTACCACTTTACCCGAAGCTTCACTGGCTCCAGCATCAATTAAAATGACGCCATCTTTTATCATTTCTCTTTTAATAAAATGGGGGGCACCAGCACCAGAAATTATGACATCAGCTTTTTTTAAAAAATCTTTCGGATCTTTATCTTTTTTATCAATCAGATCCACCATAAGACCAAGACTTGTTAGCCATAAAGCTGTCGGCCGCCCCACCAAACGCCCCGCCCCTAAAACAACTATTTTTTTATTTTCTAAATTAATTTTTTCCCTGGTAAATATTTCATCTATCGCCCCCACTACTGGATTTTTCAAGTCAGTCTCACTATTTAAGGCATCGATATCTTTTTCCGAAGAAATAGTACCTAATGCCTCATCAATATCAATATGAGCTGGTAATGGCAACTGAACTACTATTCCCTGCACGTTATTGTCTAGGTTTAACTTGGATATAATTTCAATTAATTCTGAGGTTGAAATAGACTCTTCATAATTAAAAATATTTAGGTCAACCCCAATCTCATCAGCTAGACGCTCTTTAAAATGGACATAAGTTGAAGTTACTTCATCTAATCCTAAAGAAACCAAAACTACCCGTGGTGTGAAATCCAAAGACTGTACATCTATTTTTAGTTTCTTCTTGATATCCGAAGCAATTTCTGTTCCTTTTATAATCATCTTATTTTTATATTAAACCAGCTATCTTTTTTAATTCACCCACACCTTCTTCAATATTCACTTCTGGTATCCAACCTAAAATATTACGAGCTTTAGAATTATCCGCCAAGGAAGCTTTGGGTTCTAACCTGGCCTCAACAAACTGAATCGGACCACCAATCATTTCGGCTATAGCTTTTATAGTTACATTATGCCCCGCTCCAATATTAAAGACTTCCCCACCTGAAACTTCTTTTTCCATCGCTAAAATATTAGCTCGCACCACATCTCTCACATGAGTAAAATCTCGCGACTGTAAACCATCTCCTGTGATGGTCATGTCTTCTCCTCTTTTCCTTTGTTCTATAAATTTACCAATCACTAAGGCATAAGCGCCTTCGGCATTATATCTAGGTCCATAGACATTAAAATACCGCAGACACACTGTCGGCAATCCATAAACCTCACTAAACACCCGTGAATATAATTCTCCAATATATTTTTGAAGGCCATAAGGACTTTTGGGATGGGGCGCCATATCCTCTTGCAGTGGCATAATAGGTTGGTCACCATAAGCAGAACTAGAGGCTGAATAAATTACTTTTTTAACCCCAGCATCTCTCGAGGCCACCAATACATTTAAAGTTCCTATAACATTGGTCTCATTAGTTTCTATAGGATGTTCTATCGAGTAAGGCACTCTAGGTAAAGCTGCTAAGTGAAAAACATAATCCACCCCCACAAAAATAGGAGCAATATCATTTAAATTACAAATGTCTTTTTGATGTAAAGTAGCTTTAGGATTAATATTCTCGATTTTACCCCCAGATAAATTATCGATAATCTCAACTTCATCCCCTCTTTCAATTAAAGCATCCACCAAATGAGACCCTATAAATCCCGCTCCACCTACAACTAATATTTTCA
This sequence comes from Patescibacteria group bacterium, assembly GCA_030917625.1. Classification (GTDB taxonomy): domain Bacteria; phylum Patescibacteriota; class Minisyncoccia; order Phycocordibacterales; family XYD1-FULL-46-19; genus JAUPUJ01. The sequence continues at coordinate 5,595 of JAUPUJ010000030.1, read as the reverse complement.
TAATTTATTTTTTAAATTCCACTACGTGATAATAATATTCTCAAAGTCTTTAAAGCAATTTTGATATCCAACAAGAAACTCCGGTGTTTAATATAAAACAAATCGTAAGACAACTTTACCTTAGTTTCATCAATATTAATACCATGATGAGGTTCTCCTTTCTGACTAATTTGAGCCCACCCGGATAGGCCTGGTTTGATTAAATGACGGATATTGTAATACTTGATTTCATTGTTATATTGCTCGACCGCTGGAGCAAACTCTGGCCTAGGACCAATTAGAGACAAATCTCCTCTAACTACATTCCAAAGTTGGGGTAACTCATCAATCCGAGACCGTCGTAAAAATGAACCGACTCTAGTGACCCTATTTTGCACCCCACCCCACCGTCCTTCATCATTACCAATAGACATGGTTCTAAATTTATACAAAACTATAGATTTATTATTCTTACCCACTCGATACGGGGCAATAAAAACATCTCCCCCATCATCTAATTTAATAGCCAAAAAAACCAACGGGTAAATAATGAGAGACAAAATGCCGAGGATTAGAGCAATAATAAAATCCATCGCCCTTTTTAAAAAATCATAAATTGGTTTCTCTGTTAGAGAAATTGATTCTAAAAACCAACGCTCCGAAATTAAAGATGTGGGAATTCGGCCAAAAGTCGCTTCATATAGATTTTCAACTGTAATAAATCTAATGCCCAAAAAAAGCATTTGGTAGAAGTTAACTATAACTTCTTTTGTATTTTGATCATGAGTATTAATCACCACTAAAGGTTTAAGAATTTTTATATCTTCTTCACTGACAGTGTCTGGATTTAAAATATTGATATTATAAAAATGATTACCTTTAAATTCTCTGATTAATTCATCAACTTCCTCACCACTACAAGTAAATAAAATAGACTCTACTTCTTTATTGCCGAACCAGAAAACAATATATTTCCTCCACAACAACATTGCCCCCAAAGATACACCTAGAAAAATAAATAAATTAGTCTTCGGTGTAATAGAGAAAAATGGAATAAAATAAAAGAAAGCTAAAGCAATAATGCTATTTATAATATAAGAATTAAACAATAGACCAGTCAGCTTTTGCTGTAAAATAGCTGTTTGATTGCTATACAAATCATAAATAAAATAAATCACCACCCAGATACCAAAAATAAAAATGAAGGCAGATAAGTGATCTAGAAACTCATCCCAAAGTGGCAGCTCTAGACGGCGCAAAAACAAAGCTAAATAGAGAGAGGCAAACAAGACTAAAATATCCCCCAATAGTATAAAATAAGGCTCTATAGTAGTTTTAATTTTCATATTTTGGCATCATACAATAAAAATCATGTTTATGCCATAGCCTACAAATCAGGCTTGTTTTAAAACGTTTTTACTGTTAATTTTAAATTAATGAATAATCGAAAAAGAATCCTATATTTGATTACTAAATCTAATTGGGGTGGAGCGCAAAAATATGTCTATGATTTAGCCACCAATTTACCCAGAGAAGATTATGAGGTGGTAGTAGCCACAGGCGGCACAGGAGAGCCAGGAGCTACTACCGGGATTTTGGTTGATAAGCTAAAAGAACAAAATATTAAAACAATTTTTCTATCAACTTTTACCCGCAATATATTTCTGATAAACGAAGTATTTAGTTTTTGGGAAGTTTTCCAGATCATAAAAAAAGAACGGCCCCATATTTTACATGTTAACAGTTCGAAAGCTGGTGGTATTGGAGCTTTTTGTGGCCGTCTTCTTGGGGTACCTAAAATTATCTACACCGCTCATGGTTGGCCCTTTAATGAAAATAGATCTTACTTATCTAAAAAAATAATTCATATACTAAGCTGGCTAACTTGTGCCTTGTCTCATCATATTATTACCATCAGTCAAGAAAATTATACCCAGGGACGTAAATTTGGGGGCCAAAAAAATAAAATTAAATTAATCTATAATGGTCTCAAGCCTATAGAATTTTTAAATAAAGAAGACGCTCGGGCTCATTTAAACCAAACCCTAAATCACTCCTTAAGTGATGACGACTTAGTTATCGGGACCATCGCCGAACTCCACCCTAATAAAAATTTAGCAACCTTAGTTATCGCCACCATCTCATCTCCAGCTAAATTAGTTATCATCGGCGAAGGCGAAGAACGCCAAGGACTCTCTCGTATTATCACAAATAAACACAAAGAAACAGATATTCAATTGGCAGGCTTTATTTTTAATGCTTCCAGTCTATTAAAAGCCTTCGACATCTTTGTTTTACCTTCTTTTAAAGAAGGCCACCCTTATGTAATTTTAGAAGCCGGTCTAGCTGGACTACCCGTTATCGGTAGTGATATTTATGGCATTCAAGATATTATTTCTGACCACATTAATGGTTTATTATTTGACCCTAAGAACCCAACCGAATTAGCTGAAAAAATAAACTATTTATTACAAAATCCAGAGCAAAGATTAAATTTAGGAAATAATTTGCAATCAACCGTAAAGAGTAGCTACGCTTTTGAAACATCTATAAACCAAGTTTTAGATCTATATAAATAAATTACCTCGGACCAATAAACTCATTTTGAATATCCCCTCGATGAATAGGGTGAGAATATTTTCTCATCCCCATCAAAATTCCCAGGCCAGCAAAAATCGCAAACATATGCGAACCGCCATAAGACATGAAGGGTATTGGTAAGCCTGTCACCGGCAAGAGACCAATATTCATCCCAATATGAATAGTAAAGTGAGCCATAATAAAAATAGCCAGCCCCAAACCAAATAGAGCCTCAAAATTACTAGCCCCTTTTTTGGCATTAGAAATTATTCGCCAGATAATAATTCCAAATAAAAGAAAAACTAAAAGGATACCAAAAAATCCCCACTCTTCGGCAAAAGCGGCAAAGATGAAGTCGGTCTGATGTTCGGGTAAAAAGTTTAATCTAGACTGACTGCCATAACCGACGCCTTTGCCAAAAATTTGGCCTGAACCCACAGCTACCATCGATTGAAAAGCATTATAACCAGCCCCTTGTATATCTGTCAGTGGATGGACAAAAGTCATAATTCTCGCCTTTTGATAATCAGCAAAAACAAAACCCCATAAAAATATAAAGGCAATTAAACCGCCCCCAAAAACTAATAGTAAATGCTTTTTTGATATACCTGACACTATTATCATCCCGAGCCAAATCAAAAATATAACCACCGCTGACCCAAAATCTGGCTGTATCGCGACTAGTGTAAAAGGGACGAGAGTATAAAAACCTGATACTAAAATATGTCTGATATGGGCAATTTCCATATGACGCCTAGTAAAATATTTAGCTAAAATAATTATAATAATAAGCTTAACAAATTCTACCGGTTGAATAGATACCCCACCAAAAGACAGCCAACTTTGAACATCCCTCGTAACTTGTCCGAATAAAACTAAGAGAAGTAGTCCGGCACAGCCAGCAACATATAAACTAGCCACGACTCCCGTCCGACGCAAAAACCGCCAATCAAACAAACTAAACAAAAAGAAAATTGATAGAGAAATTACTATCCAAAATAATTGACGGTCGAAAAAATAACTATCAGTTGTAAAAGAATTCATCGTTAAAAGACCTGCTCCCAAAAGGGGTAGGATGGCTAAAAACAAAACCCAATCAATATTTAATTTTAAAATTCTATCGTAGAAGCCAAACAGCATAGGTTAAAAATTTTATCGGTGCGGAATATTAAAAACATTAGTTTGAGTATAAAAATCAAAAAAAGCCGCTTCGGTTGTAAAAGGTAGAGGCCAAGTAAAATAAGCTTCTGCTTTGTCATTAGCCTTAATTTTATCTATGACGGTTGCACTTGAGGTAAAAGCATTATTGTCAGCATCAGACACCACCACGACCACTTTTACGTTTTCTAAATCAAAAGATTCATTATTAGTTACTTCTATTGTGACTCTTGGGGTCGGCAATAATTCTAAATTAGTTCGACGTAGAGACACTCGGGGCACGGCCCAATCCACCCTCTGCCAATAAATATCAGTGAAAGAAACAAAAACTTGAGCAGCTTTTGCATTTTGACTATAAAAATTAGAAGTAAAAATTGGTACTGGTTGGCCAGGATTAATGAAAGTGACACCTGTAGTCGTAGCTATAGTCCGGCCACTACTATCTCTATAATCAACAATGTACCTAGCAGAGGGTGAACCTAAATTAGTATTAGGATTGGTAAACATTCCAACCACCGAATAAGTATTAGGGATAATTTCAAAAACTTGATTCCATAAATTTACTAATGGTTTAACTTCAGCGCTACAAACTCGAGCACAGCCACCACCACAATCAGCAGCTAACTCCGATCCATTTTTTTTATTATCAAAACAATTAGGTCCTGGCTTTTTATACCAATACACCAAACCACCGATGGTTCCTAAAAAAAGAACAACGGCTAGAACTATTAATAATTGTCGACTAAAGCGCCAAGACATCTTAGTCATTATTATAGCAAAAATAGTTTAGACACTCTATTCCAGCGGCTAGCTACTCTCCCCAAATGAGTACCATCGCCACTACGGTGCTTAACTTCTCTGTTCGGAATGGTAAGAGGTGTGGCCACCGCGTCAAACCGCCAGAATAGAAAGTCTAAAGAAACAACAAATAATCATAATTATATTAAACAATGATTAATTTTCAAACAGTAGAAATACTCCACGCAAAATACACACATTAGTTATTAAATAAAATGATTACCTAATTTCCTAATAGGATTGGACGAATTAGTACACCACAGCTGAACGTATTACTACGCTTACACTTAGTGCCTATCAACGTGATCATCTCTCACGAGTCTCATAATGATATCTAATCTTAAGGTTGGCTTCCCGCTTAGATGCTTTCAGCGGTTATCCTTTCCCGACTTAGCTACCCTGCGTTGCCGTTGGCACGACAGCAGGTAGACCAGAGGTCAGTCCATTCCGGTCCTCTCGTACTAGGAACAGATCCTTTCAAATATCAACGCCTACAGTAGATAGGAGACCAACCTGTCTCACGACGGTTTGAACCCAGCTCGCGTAACTTTTTAAATGGCGAACAGCCATACCCTTGGGACCTTCTCCAGCCCCAGGATAAGTTGAGCCGACATCGAGGTGCCGAACACTGCCGTCGCTATGGACGCTTGGGCAGTACCAGCCTGTTATCCCCGGGGTAGCTTTTATCCGTTAATCTTCGGCCGTTTCTAACGCGGACCGTCGGTTCATTATGCTCTGCTTTCGCACCTGCTTGGGATGTACCCCTTGCAGTTAAGCTGGCTTATGCCATTACACTATCGGCACGGTTTCCATTCGCGCCTAGCCAACCTTAATAGACTCCTCCGTTACTTTTTGGGAGGATAGCGCCCCACTAAAACTACCCACCAGATACTGTCTCTGTCTGATTTTGTCATACAGGTTAGAACATACATTTCAAAAGAGTGGTATTTCACTGACGACTCCAGTACCCCCAAAAGGGTACCTTCAAAGTCTCCCACCTATGCTACGCAGTTAAAACATATGCTCAATATCAAGCTATAGTAAAGCTCCCGGGGTCTTTTCGTCTAACTGTAGGTAGAG
>JAUPUJ010000029.1 GCA_030917625.1 Patescibacteria group bacterium | reverse complement strand
AAAAGGGTATTATGCGCGGCCGGGTAGATATCTAAGTTTGGTTTAGATTGCTAGTTATATGTAAAAGCCTTACAATAGGTCAGTTATTTAATATTTTTTATATATAATCCATGATTACTGATGAGCAATTTATCATAAACGGTTTGGCAGGGAAGAAGACCCTGGAAGGAAAAATAAATACTCCTGGAGCTAAAAATGCAGTCTTAAAAGTTTTGGCAGCGTCTATTTTATTTTCAGATGAGGTGACTATATCAAATGTCCCAGATATAGAAGATGTGGCTCGGATGTTGGAACTTTTAGAAGATTTAGGAGTGGTGGTTGAAAAACAAGATAGTAAAACTTATCGATTGATCACTTCAGAAATTTTAACTCATGAGATATCTACTGAGATCTCTAAACATCTAAGAGCCTCGATTGTTTTAACGGGGCCACTTTTAGGAAGGTTAGGTAAAGTAACTTTTCCTCATCCAGGTGGTTGTGTGATCGGCAAAAGACCAATAGATTTTTTTATCGAAGGTTTTAAGATATTAGGGGCTGATATTAAAGATACTGGCAGTGGTTATGAAATTAAAGTTAAAAAAAATCTTAAAGGTAATACTATTTTCTTCAAGAATGCGAGTGTGACAGCAACGGAAAATTTTATGATGGCCGGAGTCTTGGCCGAGGGTCAAACTATAATAAAAAACGCAGCCATGGAACCAGAGATTGTGAGTCTGGGAGAATTTTTAAACGAGTGTGGAGCTCAAATTACAGGATTAGGAACCCCAGAGATTACCATTACTGGTGGCAGTTTATTATCTGGTAAAGATAAAATTTATCATACTATGCCCGATAGAATTGCTGCCGGCAGTTTTGTTATTTTGGGAGCCTTGGCGGGGAAGAAGTTGGAAGTCACTAATTGTGAACCAAAACATTTAGAATCCCTTTTATATTCTCTGTCGTCGGCGGGGGTTAAAATGGAAATCAAAAAAGATTCTATTATTGTTTATGGTCGTGATTCTAAATTAACCGCTTTTGATATCAAAACTCATGAGTATCCTGGGTTTCCTACCGATCTTCAAGCACCCCTAGCGGTACTACTCACTCAAAGTGATGGTCAAAGTTTTTTATTCGAAACTATTTTTGAGGGCAGGTTAAATTATTTAGAAACCTTAGGTCGCATGGAGGCTGATGTAAAAATAATTGATGCTCATAGAGCTTTAATTAATGGACCTAAATCCCTAAAGGGTAGAGAAATGGAAAGCCCTGATTTAAGAGCGGGGCTCGCTTATGTGATAGCGGCTATTATTGCTTCTGGTGTCTCTACTATCCATAATGTTTATTATATCGATCGGGGATATGAACATATTGATAAAAGTTTAAGGGCAATTGGGGTTGATATCAAAAGGGTCTAAATTATCTGGTTATTGTGATTAGTTTGCTCTAATGGGTAAAACCCTCTACAATTGGGTTAACTTTTAAATAAATGTCATTTTTTACTTCAAAATTAGGAATAGATCTCGGAACAGCTAATACTTTAGTTTTCGTTCCTGGGCGAGGGATTGTTTTAAATGAACCCTCAGTGGTCGCGGTGTCGGAAATAGACAATAGAGTGGTCGCAGTTGGTAATGAAGCTAAAGACATGGTGGGCAAGACCCCGGATAATATTAGGGCATATCGGCCAATGAAGGATGGTGTGATTGCTGATTATCGCGTCACTGAGGCTATGCTTAAGTATTATATTAGTAAAGCCTTAGGACCATGGCATTTCTTTAAACCTGATGTGATGGTGTCAGTACCGGCTGGGGTGACTTCTACCGAGCGTCGGGCGGTGATTGAGGCGACGGTCAAAGCTGGGGCTAAAAATGCCTATGTAGTTAAAGAGCCTATTTTGGCTGCGATTGGAGCCGGTATTCCTATTTATGAACCCAAAGGTCATATGGTGGTAGATATTGGTGGGGGCACGACTGATGTGGCCGTTATTTCTCTTGGAGGTATTGTGTCTTCGACTTCAGTTAAATTTGCGGGTAATAAAATCGATCAAGCTATTGCTGATTATATTAAAAAAACTTTCAATTTAGGTATTGGCGATAAAACAGCTGAAGAGGTTAAAATTGCCATTGGTTCGGCCGTACCTCTCGAAGAAGAGTTAATATATACGATTAAAGGACGAGATTTTTTAACTGGCTTGCCACGGAGTGCGGAAATTAAAACTAATGAAATAGTCAAAGCTATTGATGATGAACTTAGAGAAATTATTAAGGCGATTAAATTTGTTTTTCAAGAAACTCCTCCCGAGTTATCGGCTGATATTATAGATCAGGGTATTATTATGACTGGCGGTTCGTCTCAACTTAGAAATTTACCGGAATTAATTTACCGCCGAACTAAAGTTAAAGCTTATTTAGCTGAAGAATCTTTATATTGTGTAGTGAAGGGGACTGGTATTGCGCTTGAGCATCTTGATACTTATAAAAAGAGTATTATCACTAAGAAATAATATGGTTTTAAATCACCATTCTTATGTGTATGTTAATGAAGATTCGACTCCGTTGCTGGAATTATTGCAATCTAATTTTTCAGATTTATTTATAGATAATCTTAATCACCCAGATTTGTGGATTAGAAATTATACGACTTTTACTATAGAAGATAGTCGTGATTTAAAAAAATTTAACCAAACAAAAGCTTCTCTTGATAATAAAATAGCTTTAATATCGGCAAATTCGATTACTACCGAGGCCCAACAATCGTTACTGAAAGTTTTAGAGGAACCTTATCCGGGGGTGATGATTTTTTTAGTTTTACCCAATATTAATTTATTATTGCCGACTATAATATCTCGAGTCGAGATTTTAGAAATAGAAGATAAATCCATAGTCAAAAACAAAGAGGCGTTACATTTTTTAAGCCTGTCTATATCGGAGCGCTTAATTTTATTAGAAGAATGGCGAAAGAAAGATGTCGCCGAAAACAGATTGTGGGCGACTGGCTTACTAAATGGTATAGAGATGTATATAAAAAATAATAATATCAATAATGGATTATTGTCGATACTTAATATTAAAAAATATATTTCAGATCAGTCTTTTAGTTTCAGATTAGCCTTTCTATATCTAGCTCTTGCTCTACCGGAAAAACTTAGCTAATCTGTAGGTATAATAAAATATTCAAATATATGTCATATAATTTTAACAATTTTAACAATCGAGTTTTGGAGATTAATGATTGGCTCAAAAAGGAATTTTCTGGTGTTCGCACCGGCAAAGCCTCACCTCTTATTCTAGATTCGATTATGATTGATTCTTATGGGACTAAAACTCCGCTCAAGCATATTGCCTCGATTAGTATAGAAGATGCTCGAACTTTAAAGATTGCTCCGTGGGATAAAAGTCATGTTAAGGATATTGAGACAGCTATAGCTACTGCTAATCTAGGTATTTCGACAGCCCCGGATAGTGTTGGTTTGCGGGTAATTTTCCCTGAACTTACCAGTGAACGTCGGGTGAGTTTGATGAAAATAATCAAAGATAAATTAGAAGATGCAAAAATATCTTTACGCAAAGAGAGAGAAAAGGTTATTAGTGAAATTGATACTCTGGTTAAAGATAAAGTTTTAAGTGAAGATGACCGCTTTGGATTAAAAGAATCTCTGCAAAAAAAGATTGATGAGGCTAATAAAAATCTTGAAGGAATAATGGCTCAGAAAGAAATAGAGATATCGGGTTAAGTTTATTAATAATTTAAAATTTCAATGACTATTATTTTATTTATTTTGATTTTGGGCCTGCTAATTTTTGTCCATGAATTGGGTCACTTTTTAGCAGCTAAAGCTATTGGAGCTCGGGTGGATGAATTTGGATTGGGTTTCCCACCTAAATTATTTTCTAAAAAATTTAAAGGAACTGAATATTCTTTAAATGTTTTACCCCTTGGAGGTTATGTCAAAATATATGGCGAAAATCCGGAAGAAGGGGAATTGTCTGAGGCTAATAAAAAAGATAATTTTGCTTATAAACCAAAATGGCAACAAGCCATAGTTTTAGTAGCTGGTGTCACTTTTAATATTATTTTAGCGTGGATATTTTTATCTATTGGTTTGATGTATGGAATGCCGATGTCAGCTTCCAATGTAGATGCTGGTACGCTGACGGATCCAGAATTAACTGTTATTCAAGTCGGTGAAGATAGCCCAGCTCAAAAGGCAGGTCTTCTAACTGGCGATGTTGTTAACTCAGTCAATGGTAGCCAAACAGAAGTTGCAGAATTGTCTGTTGCTGGTTTTAAAGATATCGTCGCAACCAGTAATGAGTTGTCGCTAGAAATTTTAAGAAATGGAGAAGTTTTAAAGGTAGATATTAAACCAGAGACTGGAGTTTGGTCTAATGATGTGCCAGCTATTGGTGTGGGCCTCGATATGGTAGGGGTTTGGCAATTACCACCTCAAAAGGCGGTTATTTCTGGAGCTAAGCTAACTGGGGTGATGCTCGTCAGTATGACTCAATCCTTTGGTGAGTTGATTAAAATAATTTCTACGGGCGATAAAAAAGTGACGGAAGTTATTTCTGGTCCCATTGGTATAGCTGGTATGGTGGGAGACGCTAAAGATATTGGCTGGCTTTATTTATTAACTTTCACTGCTTTCATTTCTTTGAATCTTGCCGTTATTAACCTAGTCCCTTTTCCCGCTTTAGATGGAGGCCGACTTTTGTTCTTGTTTATTGAGTTTGTTAAAGGCTCACCGATTAATCCTAAAATAGTTAATACTCTAAATGTTATAGGTTTTGTTTTATTGATCACTTTGATGGTAGTAGTGAGTGTGGGTGATATTGGGCGATTGTTCTAAATCGTTTTAAATGGTCTAAATCTTTATTTTTGACTGTGTATAGGCTTTGGGCTATCATTAAAAGATATGAAACAAAGCCAATTATTTACCAAAACTCGCTGGGAGGACCCAGCTGACGAAACTTCTAAAAATGCTAAATTATTAATCAGAGCTGGCTTCATTCATAAAGAAATGGCCGGGGTGTATGATTATTTACCTCTTGGCTTAAAAGTCCTACGAAAAATAGAAAATATTATTCGAGAGGAAATGAATAAAATAGGAGGTGAAGAAGTTTTACTGACTACTCTACAAAGTCCAGACTTGTGGCAAAAAACTGATCGCTGGGATGAAAATAAAGTTGATAATTGGTTTAAAACTAAATTAGCTTCTGGTGGAGATTTGGGACTGGCTAATACTCATGAAGAACCAATCACAGCGCTTCTGGTCCATCACTTAAATTCTTATAAAGATTTTCCAAAGTACATCTATCAGTTTCAAACTAAATTTCGTAATGAATTGCGGGCCAAAAGTGGCATTATGCGAACGCGTGAATTTTTAATGAAGGATTTGTATTCTTTTAGTCGCAACGAGGAAGAGTTTAAAGAATTTTACGAAAAGTGTGCCACGGCTTATATGAATATTTTCACTAGAGTGGGCTTAGGTGAAGTGACTTTTAGAACAGTGGCTTCCGGTGGGGCTTTCACTTCAGATTTTACTGATGAATTTCAAACCCTTTCAGAATCTGGGGAAGATGTTATTTATGTTGATAAAAATAAAAAAATTGCGATCAATAAAGAAGTTTATACAGATGAAACTCTAGAGAAATTAGATTTAAATCGATCAGACCTGGTTGAAGAAAAAGCTATTGAGGTCGGTAATATTTTTCCTTTGGGTACAAGATATACCGATAGTTTAGGTTTAAATTTTCGCGATGAAGATGGTTTATTGCACCCAGTGATTATGGGCAGTTATGGTATTGGTTTGGGGCGCCTCCTTGGTACTATTGTTGAAGTTCTATCAGATGATGGGGGCATAGTGTGGCCTAAAGAAGTAGCCCCATTTTCTATTCACTTAGTGCAAATTGGTATTAGTGATGAAGTTAAAACTGTTAGTGAAAATCTATACCAAACATTAATTAAAAATAATATAGAAGTTTTGTTTGATGATAGAGAAGCTTCAGCCGGCGAGAAGTTGGCTGATGCTGATTTACTTGGTATACCTTTTCGAGTAGTGGTGAGTGAAAAAACTCTCAAAGCAGAAAGTTTCGAAATTAAAAAACGGGCGAGCGGAGAAATTTTATATTTAAATGAAACAGAACTTATTGAATTATGTCAGTAGAGTCTTTTTTGAATCGTTTTCGCAAAGTTTTAGGCAGTGACATTGGTATTGACCTTGGTACTTCTAGTACCTTAATTTATCTAAAAGGTGAAGGGATTGTCATAGTAGAACCTTCAATTGTAGCTGTGAACCAAAAGACTGGTCGCGTGGTGGCTGTGGGTACTGATGCGGGGCAGATGGTCGGTCGTACCCCTTCTCATATCGAAGCTATTAAACCACTTGAAAATGGTGTGATTTCTAATTTCGAGGTTGCAGAAGAGATGTTGTCTTATTTTATAAAAAAGGCCATCTCTATGAACTCAAAGAAATTTTTTAGACCTCGAGTAGTAATTGGAGTGCCCTCTGGTATCACTAATGTTGAAAGACGGGCAGTTCGAGATGCTGTTAAAAATGCTGGGGCGAGCGAGGTTTATTTAATAGAAGAACCAATGGCAGCAGCGCTTGGTATTAGACTACCGGTTAATGATCCTGTGGGTAATATGATTATCGATATTGGTGGGGGTACTACTGATATCGCAGTTATTTCTCTGGGGGGTGTGGTTAACGGTAAAAATCTTGATATTGCTGGAGAAAAATTAAATTCAGATATTGTTAATTATATTCGGGATGAATTTAAAATTTTATTAGGCGAGAGATCAGCTGAAGAGGTAAAACTTAAAATCGGCAGTGTCTTGAGACAAGGTGAGACCTTAGAGGCGACGATCAGAGGTCGTGATTTGGTGACGGGTTTACCTAGAGAAGTGGTAGTTACTGATGCCGATGTGAGAGAGGCAATTGGGGAGTCTATAGTCCAATTTGTCGAAGCTGTTAAAGAAGTTTTAGAATCGACTCCGCCTGAGATAGTCTCAGATATTATGCACAGGGGTATTGTACTTGTTGGTGGTGGTGTTAAACTATCTGGTATAAAAGACTTATTGGAGTCTGAGCTTAAATTACCGATTCATTTGGCCGAAGAGCCTCATACGGCAGTTGTCAGGGGTACTGGTGTAGTTTTAGAAGATTTAGAACATTATAAAGATTTATTAATCGACAATGAAGACGAATTACCTCCTAGATAAAAAAACTATTTTCTCAAGTTCAGGAAATAAGAATGATAAAAATGCTACCAAGTGGGTACTGTTAGTGATCTTGGTATTATTATTTGGCGGTGGTTTTCTTTATAACAATTTGTCGGATGTTATTTTTAATATCTCAACTCCTGTAGTTAATACTTCAGAATCTTTGGCTC
>JAUPUJ010000003.1 GCA_030917625.1 Patescibacteria group bacterium | reverse complement strand
AAATTTTCTATTCTAGACTCTAGGTTGCTAATTGTCTGCTGAATAGTTTCCCCATGAGACGTTTTGATACCTTTTGTTTGTTCTGGATTCATATTGTTTAAATTATATATCGTTATCAATCTATAAGATAATCTAAATTGTTGATATTTATAGGGACAAACAAGATTTTAGGGCCTATACTAAAATTAATGGATCAATTAATACAAAAGGCTAGTTTTGCTGGGGGTTGCTTTTGGGGTGTTCAACAGCTGTTTGATAAAATGCCTGGAGTTATGTTATCGAGGGTGGGGTATATGGGTGGTCATAAAGATAATCCAACTTACGAAGAAGTCTGTAGTGGTAATACTGGCCATGCGGAAACTTTAGAGATTACTTATGATACCAATCAAATATCTTACGGGGATTTATTAGATCGGTTTTGGACTATCCATGATCCCACCACTAAAGATCGTCAAGGTCCTGATGCGGGGTCCCAATATCGATCAGTAATTTTTTACTATACTCCAGAACAAAAACTAGAAGCTGAAAAATCTAAAACTAATTTAGGTAATTCGGGAAAGTTTTCTAATCCCGTCGTCACAGAAATTGTTTCAGCTAGTACTTTTTGGCCAGCAGAAGATTATCATCAAAAATATAATGAAAAAAATGGACTCACTTGCCACATTGGATAAAAAATATTTAGGACCAATATTATTTGCTCTTACTTATGTTATCGCTTTTGCTACTTATTATTTTTCAAAAGGTGATTGGGAATTTTTGTGGTATATAGCCGTACTAATGTTTTTCCTAGTATTAATTATCGGTACGATTAAATACACCAAACTGAGTTTAATATCTGTCTGGGGTTTATGTATTTGGGGTTTGCTTCATATGATTGGCGGGGGAGTAATTTTTTCTGGAGATGTTTTATATGCTTGGAAAATATTACCCGTGTATGATATGGGCGGCGAATTTTTTATTTTAAAATTTGATCAGGTGGTTCATACTTTTGGTTTTGCGGTGGCGACTTTGGTGATGTATGAAATCATTTCTAGTCGTTGGAAAAATGGTGGCGGGTTTTTAATTTTTGTAGCAATTTTGTCAGGGATGGGTTTGGGTGTAATAAATGAAATAGCTGAATTTATAGCTGTTCTGGCTTTCCCAGAAACTGGAGTTGGTGGGTACTATAATACTTTGCTAGATCTTGTTTTTAATACTGTTGGGGCTGGTTTGGTGGGTATATTTTTGTACTTAAAAAATAAATAAATTAAGGCAATCCCACCTTTGAACTATAGTTTTTTGATATATAATGCATATTATGACTGAAAATGATTTTGAAAAAATTGGACAAGATATTTTGGAAGTAATTCAGAAATCAAAAAATATTTTACTCCATTTACATCCTAGTCCCGATCCTGATTCTGTGGGCTCGGCCCTTGTTATGGCTGAAGTTTTAAAAGGTTTGGGTAAAGAGGTGGTGATAATAGCCGGAGATTCGCCCTTACCGATGTCTTTATCTTTTTTGCCAAATTTTAATTGGATAAAAGACGAGGGGTGGACTGATTTAGATTTGAACGATTTTGATTTGTTGATTGCCCAAGATAGTGGTTCATTGGAAATGGTTAGTAGGGAGATAAATATAAAAGAGAATTCTGATTTAAAGATTGTAGTAATAGACCATCATGCAACTAATACTTTGTATGGCGATATTAATTTGGTGGTAGAAGCTCCGGCGACCACTCAAGTTTTGTTTAAACTGATCTCTTTGTGGGGAGTAGAAATTTCTCAAACTATAGCGGTTAATATGTTTGTGGGTTTGTATGCTGATACTGGAGGTTTTAAATATGATTACACTCAACCGGAAACTTTGGCGATAGCGGGGCAGTTGATTGCTAAAAATCATGAAGCTCTTAAAACTGTGCGGACAATGCAAATGCAAAATACTCCTAAGAGTTTAGACTACAAAATGTTGGCCTATAAAAATATAAATATTTGTGCTGGTGGTAGGGCAGCGGTATCTGCTATATCTTTTGGTGATTTGGAAGATAAAAAAATAAATACAGAAGATACTGAAAGTGTATCTTTAGGTAATGATTTGTTGTCTGTGGCGCAGTGGCAAGTTATTGCAACTTTAGTAGAAAAGAAGTCTGGGGAGATAAAGGTAAGTTTACGTTCTAAAAATGGGGAACTATATAATGTGGCGGAAATTGCTCAAATTTTTGGTGGTGGTGGCCATAAAGCAGCTGCGGGGGCTAAGCTCGAGGTGTCTTTAGAAGAGGCTTTAGAGAAAGTAATTATGGCGATTGAAAATATATTTTAGGGAAACAATATAAAGGAATGTAGGTATTTGGTTGTTTTTCTAAAAAACTTATAGTATAAAGTAAGTACCCACTTTAACTTATCGTGTTTAGGTTGGAGACTGGGGTAGGCGCCCGAGCCCGTACGTCCATTTTGGATGCACGGGCTCGTTTTTTTAGATAAATTAAAATCGGTGTCTCTGGGCTTTTCTTTTTTTAAATATATGGTACAATAATATTATTATAGATAATAATCTAAAATATCATGGCTCACAAAAAACTTTATCGGAGCGAATCAGACAAGGTGATATCTGGAGTGGTGGGAGGAATAGCCAAATACGCTGATGTAGATTCGACAGCTTTAAGGCTTCTGTATGCAGCTTTATTGCTTGTAACTGGAGTTTTTCCGTTTGTAATTCTGTATTTATTGGCTATCGTGATCGTACCTAAAGATTCTAAAACTGTATAATTAGTCGTTTGACTTTTTGCCAGTATTAACGTAATATAAAAGAGCCCTGCGGGGCTTTTTTCTTAACAATAAATTTTTTATGTCCCTATTAAATTATTTACAATCGACCAAGGCTGAGTTGAAACACATTAATTGGCCAACTCAAAAAGAAGCTATTTTATATACTATTGCTGTGGTGGTGGTGGCTCTTGGGGTGGGGGCTTATTTGGGAGCCTTAGATTTTATCTTTATTACTTTATTAGAAATGTTCATTTTATAAACTATGGCTAAACAAGAACTAAACCAAGGACGTAATTGGTATGCTATTCATACTTATGCTGGTTATGAAAATGCGGTTACCAGAAATTTAAAACAAAGAATCGAGTCTTTGGGTATGGAAGATAAGATTTTTAATGTTTTAGTACCAACAGAAAAAAAGGTTAAAATTAAGGCTGGTAAAAGAGTAGAGGAAGAAGAAAAGATTTACCCTGGCTATGTTTTGGTGGATATGGTGGTTACTGATGATTCTTGGTATGTAGTTCGTAATACTCCTCGAGTGACTGGGTTTATTGGTTCTGGGGTTGTGCCGGTACCACTAGAAAAATCAGAAGTTGATGAATTATTTAGACGGATGAATACTGATAATACCACTCACGCTATTGATCTAACTGTAGATGAATCTGTGACCATTGTTGATGGTCCGTTTAAAGATTTTGAAGGTAAGGTTAATGAAGTCGATAACGCAAGAGGTAAGGTTAAGGTTCTGGTTTCAATGTTCGGACGAGAAACTCCGGTCGAGTTAGATTTCTTGCAGGTAAAGAAAATCTAGCTTGCTATTCTATAAAAAATCAGTATAGTAAGACAGTTATAAAACATGGCTAAAAAAGTAATAAAAAAATTAAAATTACAAATTCAAGGAGGAGCTGCTAACCCAGCCCCTCCAGTTGGACCAGCTCTAGGACAAGCTGGTGTTAACATTGGTGAATTTGTTAATCAATTTAACTCGGCAACTGCTGAAATGAGAGGTGATGTGATCCCGGTAGAAATTACTGTGTATGAAGATCGTAGTTTCACTTTCGTTTTAAAAACTCCTCCAGCTTCAAGATTGATTTTGAAAGCAATTGGAGTGTCTAAAGGTTCTGGTAAAAACTTAGTTAAGAAAGTCGGTAAGATTTCTATGGATCAAATTAGAGAAATAGCTGAAAAGAAAATGGTGGATTTAAATGCTCGTGATATTGATGCTGCTGCTAAAACTATAGCTGGTACTGCTCGTTCGATGGGGATAGAGGTGAAGTAATTATAATCACTCAGAAATATAAGTTAAAAAACAAAAAGCCCACAAAGTGGGCTTTTTGTTTTTTAACTAGTCTGTGTTAGTAATAATCATAGATTTAGTTGTTTGCTACATTTTGACAATTGTATTTTAAACAATCCCGATAGGGAAGGAGGTTGGAAACAGATGAAGCAAGAACAAAAACAAGAACCTTTACTGTGGGTTCCTGACACCGATAAAGAGGTGTTGAACAAAATGTTCCAGAATAAACTGGACCGCTCATACCAGAGACCAAGTCATTTGGATATTTTAGCCCAACAAGCGATCGTTATTTCAAAGCGATCAACCTGCCTTTTTTATGAGGTGGGGGCGGCTATTTTTTCTGGTGACATTATGCTCTCTTCTGGCTACAATGGTGCAGCTAGAGGGGATGTTGATCCGCGAATTGCTGGTTGCGCTCGAGTGGTAGATGGAAAAATCCAAGAAGGTCAGGGTCTGTGTCGTGGTTCTCATGCTGAACTAAATGCAATCGGAAACCTGACTTCCAGCACTGTTGGTCTTGAAGACTTGCGGATGGTGGTGACTCTTCACCCCTGTTTTTCATGCGCCAAACAAATTGTAAACAAGAAAATAAAAAAAGTTTACTATGTTTGGGAATATGGCCGGGAGCAAGGGGTAACCCAATATTTGATTGATCGGGGGGTTGAAGTAGAGAAGTATTCATCAGTGTTCCTTCAGCGGTGGATTGAACGTAATGGTTATGACCCTGTGGGATTGAGACATCAGGAACTCTAAATTATCCATTGGGTCCTAAGGAGGACATATGAAAAAAGGCAAGTTTATTGTCGTTGATGGCAGTGATGGGTCAGGAAAACAAACTCAAGTCGAATTGCTCACCCAATATTTCAATCAGCGAGGCCAGAAGGTTTCTTCTTTGGATTTTCCTCGGTACGAGAAAAATTTTCATGGCAGGTTATTGAAGGCGGCTTTGCGAGGAGATTTTGGGGATTTTCTTTCACTTGACCCTTATGTGGCATCGTTTTTGTACACCAGTGACCGGTTTGAGTCATCGGTGGAAATCAAAAGGAGGCTAGCCGATGGAGAGGTTGTGATTGCTGATCGTTTTACCACTGCCAACATGATTCATCAAGGAGGTAAGTTTTCAGATCCGATTGAACGCAAAAAATATCTCGATTGGATATGTGACCTCGAGTACAAAAATCTTCAGTTTCCGAAACCGGACATAATTGTGTTTTTGAAAGTCCCGGTAGAAGTTTCTTTAGATCTTCTTGAAGGAAAGAAGGGTAGGGATATGGCCGAAGAAAGCATACCTTACCTCAAGAGTTCTTTGGCTTGTGCTGAGGCAATAGCCTTCGACTACAATTGGATTATTATTGATTGTGCTCCAGATGGAATTTTGCGGTCGCGTGACAGTATTCATCAGGAGATTGTTGAAAAAGTTACTATTTGATTGGTCCCGGTCGCACTTGTGCGTCCGGGTTTTTATTTTTATATAAAAAAGTTGGGCTTGGTATTTTTTATACCACATGTTAGGAATTATTAAAGAGGATATTGGGTCCTTGTAATTTAATTAAGACAAACAACCAATAAGAAAGGTTAGGCTGATGAATGGTTTAAGACATGTGATTGAGCCAATAGAAGGTAATACCGATGAAAGCCTGGTGCTGGTTTTAGATACTGGTGCACAGCTTACGGCTGAAGATTGTGCCATGTTGCAGGCTCTGTATTCACGGTCGCCTGATAGCGCTTTGGCTCACTTGGACAAATTGGCCAAAGTTGGATCGGGCAAATTTATGGGCAGTTACTATGTGGGTTATGGTCACAAATCGATTGGAGATTGTGGGGGCACTACAATTTTTATCGAGGGTGTCTCTATGCTCGCTGCCAAGGCTATCCAGGATTCTATGTTGTACAACGGTCAGGAGTGTTCTACTCGTTATCTCGATTTCAGTACTCAGAAATTTTTGGCGCCTGGAACCGCAAACACTGGTCGCCTGAGTCAGAATGATAATCTTGTCTTGGAAAATTGGAGGCAGTTTTATGTTTCTAGTTTAGGTAAAGTCAAAGCTCATGTTGCTGAGCAATTTCCCCGTCAAAGTGAAGAAGATGAGACTGTTTACCAAAAGGCGGTGAATGCTCGAGCTTTCGACATCATGAGAGCTTTTCTGCCGGCTGGGGCATCTACCTCCTTATCTTGGACCACCAACTTGAGGCAAGCGTCTGATCATTTGAAGACCTTGCTCTACCACCCTCTGCTCGAAGTTAGGCGGATAGCCGAAGTCACCAAAAAAGCGCTGGCCAAAGCTCATCCCAATTCTTTCGGACATCAGGTTAACACAGAGACGGCCGAGTACTATCAAAGATGGATGGCGACATCCTATCTTTATCTCGGGTCGGACTCTCATGTTAATGGGCCTGACGAGGTTACGGTTCAGTCTCATCTCGATTGGGAAGGATTGGAACAATATAGGCCCCTTCTTGAGAGAAGACCTAAGGGAGCAGAGATGCCAAAAAAGCTTGGCCATTTGGGGTCAGTAACCTTTGAATGTCTGCTTGATTTTGGGTCTTATCGAGACTTGCAGCGCCAGCGAGCAGTTGTTCAACAAATGCCCCTTCTGAGTACGGAGTTTGGTTTTGAGCCTTGGTATTTGGCGCAATTACCAGATAGTGTCAGGGCCGGAGCTCTCGAGCGGTTGGGACAATTCGAAAACAAGATTATGCCCGACTTGGTTTCTAGGTGGGGCTTATATGAGGCTCAGTACTTTGTTCCAATGGGTTACCAGGTTCCCTGTCAGGTGACCGGTGATCTACCAGCTTTGGTTTATCTCGTTGAATTGAGGGCTGGGTCGATGGTTCATCCGACCTTGCGCCGGAGGGCTCAGCAGATGGCCAGTGCTTTGATGGAACTTGGTTCGTCTGCTGGGCTAGTACTCCATGTCGATTTCTCTGAGGCTGGTCGTTTCGATAGTCGTCGGGGCAGACAGGATATCGTTTCCAGGTAAAGGTATCGATTTGGCTTCGTTAAGAAATAACCCCGTCGCACTCGTGCGACGGGGTTTTATTGTGGCTTACAATCTGAGACATCTTTTGTTATTTCGATGTCTGGGTATTTTTTTTCCATAAAATCAAGTAAGAGGCTTCGGTGGCAGTGGTCACAAGTATCTTCTACGCACAGCACCGTCACAACTTTTTTTTGTTTAATGGTTTCGTAGAGTTTACTTGTAGCCACTTGGCCTGTTTCTGATTTTAGATATGTTAAATATTGGTCAGAAAACTCTTGCCAGTTGATTTCTTTCCGGTACCAAGCACCAACAGTTTTTGGTCTTGGTGCTAACTCGGGTCTCCAACAATCTTCGTATCTTTGGGCGATTTCGCAGAGATAAGGGTCTCGTGTTTTGCCGTCATTTTGAGTGAGGCGGCTAACTATAAGGATTGCAAAATCTGTTTCTGAGTTGGTGTGGGAAAAAGCGCAGGCTGATTTAAGGATCATCGGTTAGTCCTCCTTCTAATTTCAATTTCTGGCATAAAAGATGAGTTTGTGCAAATATAGTAGTTACATGAAAGATAAAGAAATAGAACAACTAATAAGTGACGAAAAAAAGCGTCAGAAGAAAATTATCAATTTAATTGCTTCTGAAAATTATGTCTCAGATGATGTTTTAAAAGCTTTAGGTTCTCCTTTAACTAATAAGTATGCCGAAGGTTATCCAGAGGCTCGTTATTATGGGGGTAATGAAGTTGTTGATAAAATAGAGAGCTTGTGTCAAAAGAGAGCTTTGAAGGCTTTTAAATTGTCTGAAAAAGATTGGAGTGTAAATGTTCAACCTCTGTCTGGGTCGCCGGCCAACTTGGCGGTGTATTTGGCATTGGTGCCGATGAGTGGGAAAATTATGGGTATGAATTTATCTGATGGTGGTCACTTAACCCATGGTCACAAAGTATCAGCGACTGGAAAATTTTGGCAACAAATTCCTTTTGGAGTTGACCCACAAACAGAAGTTTTAGATTATGAAATAGTTAGAGAAATTGCCCAAAAAGAAAAACCGGCTTTAATTGTAGCTGGATTTACAGCTTATCCACGAAAAATAGATTGGCAGAAATTTAGAGATATTGCGGATGCTGTAGGGGCAATTTTAATGGTGGACATGTCTCATATTGCAGGCTTGATAGCTGGAGGTGTTTACACATCACCATTTCCTTATGCTGATATTGTGACAACCACAGTTCATAAAACTCTCCGGGGTCCTAGATCGGCTATGATTTTTTCTCGGCTTGAATATTCCACTAAAATAGATAAAGCAGTTTTTCCAGGTCTTCAAGGCGGTCCTCATATTAATCAAATAGCAGCTACGGCAGTGGCTTTAAGAGAGGCGATGGGGACAGACTTTAAAATTTACGCTAAACAAGTGGTGAAAAATGCTCAAATTTTAGCTAAAGAACTAAAAAGTTTGGGCTGGAGACTGGTGTCTGGGGGTACAGATTCACATTTAATTTTGGTTGACACCTGGATGAATGGTGCTGGTATTTCTGGTGGTATGGCTAGTAAAAAACTTGAACAAGCGGGCATTATTGTGAATAAAAACACTATTCCAGGGGACAAAAGAAGTCCAACTGATCCATCGGGTATTCGATTGGGGACAGCTGGGGTAACCACTTTGGGTAAAAAAGAAAAGGATATGATTAAAATTGCTCACAAGATAAATTTTTTGTTGCGTAATTAAAATGATTATAAAAATTAAAAAATTACATGATTTGGCTAAGGTTCCAGCTTTTGCCCATGAGGGAGATGCGGGTCTGGATTTATGTACTGTGGAAAAAATTACTGTACCAGCTGGTGGCCGAGCCACAATTCCAACGGGGCTCGCTTTTGAAATACCAGATGGTTTTGTGGGGCTCGTGTGGGACAAAAGTGGTTTAGCTTTTAAAAAAGGCTTAACTTCTTTGTCGGGAGTGCTGGATTCTGGTTATAGGGGGCAACTTTTTTTATGCATATTAAATACATCTAAAGAAGATTATGTTTTTGAAATTGGAGATAAGGTGGCTCAACTTCTAATACAGCCAGTTGAGAGACCTCAAATATATGAAGTGGAAGAATTGAGTGATTCGGTCAGAGCTGATAGTGGTTTTGGATCAACTGGTCGATAAAATTGGCTAGCTAAAATTGATTAAAATGGCTCTAGGCAAGGGTGGTTTTTGTGATATAGTAGACTTGATGGTTAGAGATAATCTTATTAAAGCGATTAAAGAAGAATTGCGATATTTAGGAGTTAAAAGCCCTAAATTCGACCTAGAACACCCACAAGATTTTGTCCGAGGTGATTATTCAACAAATGTGGCGATGGTTTATGCTAAGAAGTTGGGTCGAGACCCAATAGAGCTCGCAGGAGATATAGTTCAGAAGTTGAAGGACAAAAATTTAGAATATGTAGAAAAGATTACAGTAGCCGGTTTCGGCTTTATTAATTTTCACTTAACGGCTAGTTTTTTTGAAAAAAGTTTACAAAACATTATTGATGATAAAAATTTCGGCCAAGTTAAAACTTTAAAAAAACATAAAATAATTATCGAGTATACTGACCCTAATCCATTTAAAGTTTTTCACATTGGACACTTGATGAGTAACTCTATTGGAGAAGCTTTGTCGAGACTTTTAGAATGGAATGGCGCTGAAGTTAAAAGAGCTATTTACCAAGGTGACGTGGGAATGCATGTTGCTAAGGCTGTTTATGGAATGAAACAAAAACCAGGCCAAGTTTTAAAATTAAGAGTCCTAGGTAATATTAATGGTAGGGTTACTTTTTTAGGAGAATCTTATGTCTCTGGTGCTGGGGTATTTGAAAATGACAAAGAAGCTGAAAATAATATTAAAGAGATTAATAAAAAGATTTATGAGCGAACCGATAAAACGATAAATTATTTATATGATTTAGGTCGGAGGTGGAGCTTAGATTATTTCGAAACAATTTATAAGAGACTGGGAACTAAGTTTGATTTTTATTTTTTTGAAAGTGAGTCTGGTCCTTTTGGTAAAAAAATAGTTGAAAATAATTTAAAGAGCCAAGTTTTTGAACAAAGTGAAGGCGCTATAGTTTATAAAGGGGAAGCCGAAGGATTGCATACGAGAGTATTTATGAATTCTGAAGGCCTGCCAACTTATGAGGCCAAAGAATTAGGGTTGGCTCAATTGAAGGCAGATAAATATGATTACACTGATTCTATAGTAGTTACTGCCAATGAACAGTTAGACTACTTTAAAGTTGTTTTAAGTGTGATGGAAAAAATATTGCCAAGTCTGGCCAGTAAAACAACTCATATTGTTCATGGCCTACTTCTATTGCCGACAGGAAAAATGTCTTCTCGAACGGGGGACGTGGTGGCGGCGGAAACACTGCTCGCTCAAATTGAAGATAAGGTGATGGAAAAAATGACCGATCGTCCACTGTCTAAAAAAGAGAAGAAAAATATTGCCACTAAAGTAGCGGTGGGGGCGTTGAAATTTTCTGTGCTTAAACAATCTCCTGGGAAAGATATTATTTTCGATTTTGATAAGTCATTGTCTTTTGAAGGTGACTCCGGACCTTACCTTCAATACACCGCAGTCAGAGCTAAGTCGGTTTTAGATAAAGCTCATGAATTAAAAATTGGTATTAATACTAAGAAAAAAGATGATAATATTTTAGTATTAGAGCGAATGTTGTATCAATTACCAGAAGTTGTAGAGCGAGCCGGTCAAGATAAAAGTCCTCAACTTTTAGTAACTTATCTATCTGACCTCGCGGCGAGTTTTAATAGTTTTTATAGTTCAACTAAAATATTAGATGAAAGTAATGAATCTGCCTCTTATTATTTAGGTCTCACTAAAGGGACGCGCCGAGTTCTTAAAAATGGGTTATCAATTTTAGGTATTTTAGTACCAGATAAAATGTAGTTTATGTCAGAAGAAAAAGATTTAAACAATAAAAAAAGTGACTTAGCTTCAGCCGAAGAAGTAGTTTTAGATTTTTGGCAGAAAAATCAAATTTTTAAAAAATCCACTGAAAAAAAATCTCCGAGTGGTGAATTTGTTTTTTATGAGGGTCCACCAACAGCCAATGGTAAACCGGGTATTCACCACTTAGAAGCTAGGGCGTTTAAAGATATTATTCCTCGTTATAAAACAATGAGAGGTTTTAATGTGCGCCGTAAGGGTGGTTGGGATACTCATGGTTTGCCGGTAGAACTTCAGGTGGAAAAACAGTTGGGACTTAAATCTAAAAAAGAAATTGAAGACTATGGAGTTGAAAAATTTAACCAAAAATGTCGAGAGAGTGTTTGGGAGTATTTAGATTTATGGAATAACTTTACCGATAGAATTGGTTACTGGGTTGATAGAGATAATCCGTATATTACTTATGACAATAGTTATATTGAATCAGTTTGGAATATTTTAAAAACAGTTGATGGTAAAAATTTATTGTATAAAGACTATAAAGTTTTACCTTGGTGTCCCCGTTGTGGGACAGCCTTGTCTTCGCATGAGTTGGCTCAAGGTTATGAGGAGGTAAAAGACTTATCGGTTTATGCAAAATTTAAAGTTAAAAATCAGGGGAATACTTTTATTTTAGCTTGGACTACGACTCCATGGACTTTGCCTGGGAATGTGGGATTAGCTGTAAATCCTAATATTATTTATGTGGAAGTGGAGGTAAAAAATATTAGCACCGAACTGGTTCAGAAATTTATTTTAGCTAAATCTAGATTGGAAAGTGTTGTTGGTAATGAAAACTCTAAAATTATAAGAGAAATGTCTGGTGAAGAATTAGTTGGTTTAGAATATGAACCCCTATATCCTTATTTGTTAGATAAATTTCAAGATAAAAACCTTGATGGTTTCAATAAAGCCTATAAAATTTATTCTGCTGATTTTGTAAATATTGAAGATGGCACAGGAGTTGTTCATATTGCTCCCATGTATGGTCAAGATGATTTCGAATTGGGCACTAAAAATAATTTACCCAAATTTCATTTAGTAAATGAGACTGGCGTTTTTATTGATGGTTGTGATTTTTTGTCTGGAAAATTTGTTAAAGATGAAGGAGTGGTGGTTGATATTATTAAAGATTTGGCTCATAAAGATTTATTATTTAAAAAAGAAAAATATACCCATACCTATCCTCATTGTTGGCGGTGTCATACGCCTTTAATTTATTATGCTCGTGATTCTTGGTATATAAAAATGTCGAGTTTGCGTGGGGAACTTCTGGAGGCCAATAAAGATATTAATTGGGAACCAAGCTATATTAAAGAAGGTCGTTTTGGGGAATGGTTGAAGGAAGTTAAAGATTGGGCAATTTCTCGTGAACGCTATTGGGGTACACCACTACCGATTTGGCAAAATTCTGAGGGACAAATAACAGTTATTGGGAGTATTGATGAATTAAAACAAAAAACTAAAAAATCTGGCAATACTTATACTGTAATGCGTCATGGTGAGGCTGAAAGTAATGTGGCTGGTATTCTTAGTTCAGATGATTCCGTGGAATCTAAACTTACTGTTGACGGTCATCACCAAGTAGAGGAGGCGACCTTGGCCTTAAAGAATAAAAAAATAGATTTGATTATTTGTTCACCTCTAATGAGGACAACAGAAACTGCTAATATTGTGAAAGAGGCTTTAAATGTTTCGGAAATAGTATTTGATGATCGACTTAAGGAAATTAATACCGGAGAATTTAATGGTTGTGCTGTTGATGACTATCATACTTTTTTTGATAATCAGGAAGATTATTTTACTAAAACGCCGGGCGGGGGAGAGAATTTATCTGATGTAAAAAAAAGATTGGGTGATTTTATTTATGATTTAGAGTCAAAATATAAAGATAAAAATATTTTAATTATTAGCCATCAATATCCTTTGTGGATGCTTTTAGGTGTAGCTGAAGGAGCTAATGTTAAGAAATTAATATCACATAAAGATGATTGGTCTCTTAAGACAGCTGGTTTGCGCGATTTATCTTTTGTGCCGCTGCCTTGTAATAGTGAATATGAATTAGATTTACATAAGCCTTATATTGATAATATTTTTTTACAAGATGAGCAGGGTCAAATAATGACTCGAGTGAAAGAAGTGGCTGATGTTTGGCTAGATTCGGGGGCGGTGCCATTTGCTCAAGATCATTGGCCTTTCTCAAAAGAGGAATTCTTATATCCGGCCGATTATATTTCTGAGGGTATAGATCAAACTCGTGGTTGGTTTTACACCTTGCACGCTGTAGGCATTTTGTTGGGTAAGGGCAAGGCTTATAAAAATGTTATTTCTTTGGGTTTAATTTTAGACAGTCAAGGTAAAAAAATGTCTAAGTCTGTTGGTAATGTGATCGAACCACAGACAGTAATAGATAAATATGGAGTTGATGCTCTGCGTTTATGGATGTATTCAGTTAATCAACCA
This sequence comes from Patescibacteria group bacterium, assembly GCA_030917625.1. GTDB lineage: Bacteria > Patescibacteriota > Minisyncoccia > Phycocordibacterales > XYD1-FULL-46-19 > JAUPUJ01. The sequence continues at coordinate 16,071 of JAUPUJ010000003.1, read as the reverse complement.
GGGGACTTTAAAAATTTTGACGAAAGGACAGTTGATGAAATTGTGAAAAAAGTTTTCAATTTAATTAATAATATTAAAACTTTTTATGACCTCTATAAAGGGGAGAGTGAAGATGGTAAAATTACAAATAACAACATTCTAGATGCTTGGATATTAACTCGGCTTAATCAAATGGTAGAGAGTGGTACTAAATATTTAGATGATTATAAAATTTTAGAAGCTAGTCGATTAATACGAGATTTTGTAAACGACTTTTCGACTTGGTATATTAGACGGTCTCGGGATCGTTTTAAAGAAGACGATTCAGATAAAAAGGCAGCTTTGGTTACTACTAGATTTGTTTTATTGGGGCTGGCTAAATATATGGCTCCGTTTACTCCATTTTTTGCGGAAAGCTTGTACCAAGATTTAAGAAAAAGCGAAGATCCTATAAGTATTCATTTGTGTGATTGGCCGGATGCCTCTAATCAGGCCGATGAACAAATCCTATCATTAATGGATAAAGTGAGACATTTGGTATCTGTTGGTTTAGAACAAAGATCTTCAGGGGGTGTAAAAGTTCGCCAAATACTATCACAAGTAAGCATCAAAGATAATTTAGGAGAAGAATACTTGAGCTTAATAAAAGATGAATTAAATGTTAAAGATGTTGTTATTGATAATAATCAGGAAGCTGATTTATTATTGGATTTAAAATTAACTCCAGAGCTAAAAACTGAAGGTTATGTTAGGGAACTGATTAGGTTTATTCAAAACATGAGAAAAGAAAAAAACCTTCTACCATCTGATAGGGTAGATATTATTATCGAAGCCAATGATTTAGGTGTGGAAATTGTGCAAAATAATTTAGCTGAAATTATAAAAATAGTGGGAGCTAATAGTTTAATTTTAGGTAAAACTGAAAGCGGGGACACTCTAACTGTTGATGACTTGGAATTTAAAGTGGTTTTTTAAGTCTTGAGATTTAAAAAACCATGGCTCAATATTATCATACCGAAGGTTTTGTTTTAAAACAGATTCCGGTCGGGGAAAGGGATTTATTGCTCTCTATTTTTACTCGTGATTTTGGTCGAGTTAGTGGTCGAATAAAATCTGCTAGAAGTATTGAATCTAAAATGCGTTTCCATGCATCCAAGCTGGCTTGGGTAGAAGTTACCTTAATTAAAACTAGAAATGATACTTGGAAGATAGTTGGTTTAAATTCTAAATCAAATCTCGCATCTCTTAAAAATGACAACTCTTTGTTCCGAGTGATTAATAATATAATTTCTTTGTTATCTAGAATGGTTATAGGGGAGGAGCCCCAAGAAGAAATATTTAATGATGTATCTTGCGTTTATGATTTATTAGTTAAGTTGGCCAAGGAAAATGACTCTATTGTCGATGAAGATGTGTTGCTGGTAGAAATTATTGCGGTGGCTAGAATTTTGAATCATTTGGGTTATATGGAACATAATGATGAAATAGACCCTATTTTTGATGGTCAGATTGATAATCAAATGATTTTGTTGATGGCGCCTAGAAAAAAACAAGTTATTAAGGCTATCAATGAAGCCTTCAATGCTTCTGGTTTATAATTTGTGTTATAATTAAGATTATGCCCGATCAAGAATTTAGCCATATCGATGAATTGCAAAAGACTTTATATAGCAAAACCGTTAAACCTGCGCCTATTTTAAGAAGTGAATTAAGGCCTCGTATGACTAGAATTAAAAAGAGTTGGCAAATTAGACAAGAAAATGTTGATGGCAGTAATGCCTCACAGGGTTCTTTTTTGTCTAAACTTCTTATCATAACTTTCTTATTTTTTTTAGTGTCTATAAGTGTGGCGATGTACGTTTTGTGGCAGGGGGGATCATCTATTTCTAGTCAGAATATTAATTTTGATATTAAAGGTCCGGTGGCGGTATCAGCTGGTGATGAAACGGCTCTACAAATTGTTATAGCTAATAATAATTCTGTTGAATTAGAAAATGTGAGATTAAGTTTAGAATTTCCATCAACCACGAAATCCGCTAGTTCTACTAGGGAAGATTTAATACGTTATAGAGAAGATATTGGTAATATTGAGTCAGGCTCTTTGGTTAATAAAACAGTTAAGGCTATTTTCTTTGGTAATGAGAATGAAGACCAGACTATAAAAGGGGTAATCGAATATAGTATGGCGGGATCTAATGCTTTATATACTAAAGCCACAGACTTATCATTTTCCATTACTTCGCCACCTGTTGATTTAGCGGTTAGTCTACCAAAAGAAGTGGTGGTCGGCCAAGAGATGTCTTTTGGTATAAATTTAATTCCTCAATCTAGGGACACCTTGGAACCAATATTGGTCAATGTAGATTATCCTTCTGGTTTTGAGTTTGTAAAATCAACGATTTCTCCAACTTTTTCTAATAATAAATGGTTGATTTCTCGCCCCGTGGCTGGCAAGGAAGAAAAAATAACTGTCACAGGAATTTTATCTGGACAAAATGGAGCAGAAAAAACTTTTAGAGTTAGTGTTGGCTCTCAAGACGCTGTTGTTGATAGCGAAATAGATTTTATTTTTAACGAGGATGTTGCCACTTTATCTTTATCCGAACCTTTTGTTGGTTTGTCGATGAGTGTCGGTGGAAAAAATGATCAAACTGTTGTCACTACTAGTGGCCAATCGGTGCCGGTAGTTATTAACTATAAAAACAATCTCGATACAACTTTAAATGATGTTTTGATTAAAGTGAAGTTGGACGGTGGAGCTTTTTTGCCTAATACGGTAGAAGTTGATAAAGGCTTCTATCAATCATCAAATAATGAAATTTCTTGGTCTAAAACTACCAATTCTGCCCTAGCTAGTATTGCTCCTGGAGATTCTGGTAGTGTTGCTTTTAATTTTAAAGTGCCGACCATTAGTAGTGGTTCTAATTTAAGTACTGGTAATCCAAAAGTTACATTAGATGCTAGTTTAAATGGCGTTAAAGGTGGAAGTGGTTTTTCTAAAGAACCTGTAGAAACTTTTATTAAAACTATCGTTCAGGTTGCTTCTAATGTTAACTTATCGGCCGAATCTTTTTATTATAATGGACCTTTTCAAAACTCTGGACCATTGCCACCTAAGGTGGGCGAAGAAACAACTTATACTGTGACTTGGAAAATAACCAATCCTTCTAATCAATTAAAAGATGTTTTAGTTAAAACTACTTTACCAGTTTATGTTGATTGGAAAGATACTATTGCCCCTACTAATGAACTGGTAAATTTTAATTCTACTAGCCGTGAGTTGGTGTGGCAGGTGGGTCAGGTTAAAGCCGGCGAAGACAATCGGGCGGTATCTTTTCTCTTAGGATTCAAACCTAGTTTATCTCAGGAAAATTTAGTACCAAATTTGACAGAAGAGGCAGTATTGTCGGGTTTTGATACTTTTACAGAGACGGTATTGAATAATGAAGCTCGAGCAGTTAATATCAGAACACAAAGTGATAGTAATTATAATTCACGCAATAGCGTGGTGACCCCTTAAATCTATTTATGGCTAATTCAGAAATAATGAAAGATATAGTATCCCTAGCTAAAAGGAGGGGTTTTATTTATCAGGGATCTGATATTTATCAGGGTTTAGCTGGTACTTATGACTATGGTCCACTTGGAGTATTGTTAAAAAATAATATTAAAAATTCTTGGTGGCAGGATTTTGTGACCGATAGGGAAGATATGTATGGTTTAGATGCCTCTATTTTAATGAATGCCAAAGTGTGGCAATCGAGTGGTCATGTGGCTGGTTTCTCGGATCCTTTGGTAGAGGATTTAAAAACAAAAAAACGTTTCAGAGCGGATCATTTACTTGAAGAAGCTGGTTTCCCTGTGGAGGGTTTAAATTTGACTCAAATGACCGAGATTATTCAAAGCAATAATATTAAAAGTCCGGACGGTAATCCTTTATCAGAAGCTAGGCAGTTTAATATGATGTTTGAAACTGCTGTCGGTGCTGTCGACGGAGATATTTCTTATTTAAGACCGGAAACTGCGCAGGGTATTTTTGTGAACTTTAAAAATGTTGTTGATTCTTTTCACCCTAAGTTGCCTTTTGGTATTGGTCAAATCGGCAAGGCTTTTAGAAATGAAATTACCCCAAGAGATTTTCTATTTAGGGTCAGAGAATTTGAGCAAATGGAAGTAGAATATTTTGTTCATCCTGATAGTTGGCAGATTAATTTTACAATGTGGCAAGAAGTTATTAAAGTCTGGGCTGGAAAAATCGGTATTGATTTAAATAAGTTGTCAGAATTAGAGATTGGGGAGGAAGATAGAGCTCACTATTCTCAGAGGACAATTGATTTTCAATTTGAATATCCATTTGGAGTTAAGGAACTATTCGGGTTAGCTTATAGAGGTAATTATGATTTAACTAAACACACAGAGGGCAGTGGTGTTGATTTGGCTTATTTAGATCAAGAGACAGGTGAAAAATTTATTCCTCATGTTATCGAACCCTCTCTAGGGGTAGATCGAGCAGTTTTGTCGGTTTTAGTGTCTTCTTATAGAGAAGATGATCTAGGGGGAGATAAAAGAGTATACTTGGATCTACCGTTTCTAGTAGCTCCTATTAAGGTGGCAGTTTTCCCTTTGTTAAAAAATAAGCCTCAGCTTATAGAAAAAGGCCGGCAAGTTTTCTCTGACTTAAAGTCTGAATTATCTTTTGTGATGTGGGATGATAATGGTAATATTGGTAAACGTTACCGCCGTCAAGATGAAATTGGTACTCCTTATTGCGTAACTATAGATTTCGATACTTTAGAAGATAATACGGTCACAGTGCGACAGAGGAATACAGGAGAGCAAAAGAGAATAGCCATCTCAGAATTGCTGAGTTATATAAAAAATAACTAATTTAGATATTAAATAGTAAAAATATTATGAATAAAGAGATCGAACCTTTGGTTATTAGTACGGGGACTATAGTTAGGACTGTAGTAGTTTTAACTGTAGCTTTTTTATTTTATTTATTACTGGATTTAGTTTTTATAATTTTAACTTCGGTAGTCATTGCTTCAGCGGTCGAGCCTGCGACTAGGTGGTTGGCGACTTATAAAATACCCCGAGTTTGGTCTGTTTTAAGTATTTATTTAGTATCCTTTTTATGTATAATTGGTTTTCTATACTTTTTCATTCCACCATTGTTTGTTGATATCTCGAGGCTAGCCGAAACCCTGCCAGCTAAAATTGAATCAATAACTTTCTTAGAGCAATTGAGTCCAATTACTGATCTAACTGGTAGTGCCACTTCCGGCTTTTCTTTAGAGTCGATGCTCCGAGATTTACAATTGGTTTTAGCTGATCTATCTTCTGGTACCTTCACTACCGCTAGTACTATCTTTGGTGGCGCTTTTAGTTTTGTTTTGATTATGGTGTTGTCATTTTACTTAGCCGTTCAAGATCGAGGTATAGAAAATTTCTTGAGAATTATAGTGCCACTGCGCTATGAGGCTTATGTGATTGATTTGTGGAATCGTTCTCAGCACAAAATAGGTCAATGGATGAAGGGGCAGTTATTGTTGGGACTAATAGTGGGCGTTCTAGTTTATCTGGGACTGACTATTCTAGGCGTTAAATACGCTTTAACTCTGGCTATTTTAGCGGCTTTATTTGAGTTGATTCCTATTTTTGGACCTATATTATCTGCTATTCCAGCGGTTCTCCTTGCGACTATAGACGATGCCACACTAGGCTTAATGACTCTGGGGCTTTATATAATAATCCAACAATTTGAAAATCATTTAATCTATCCTTTGGTGGTCAAGAGTATTGTAGGTGTGCCAGCTATTATTGTTATTATTGCTTTAGTGGTTGGTGGGCAATTGGCTGGCTTTTTGGGTATTATTTTAGCGGTTCCAGTGGCGACAGTATTTATGGAAATGGCTCGTGACGCCGAGCGCCGCAAGTTAAAGAGCATCAGCGCTAAGGCTTAATTAAAAGTTGTTAGGTATTCATGTCAGATAAAAAATTTTATATAACTACGACTCTACCTTATGTAAATGCCGATCCTCATTTGGGGTTTGCTATGGAATTGGTGAGAGCAGATATAATCGCTAGGTATAAAAAACTGATCGGTTTTGATATCTTTTTTAATACTGGCACCGACGAACATGGTCAAAAGATTTTTCAACAAGCTGAAATAGAAGGCGTAGATGTTCAGAGTTATGTTGATGATTATGCGGAAAAATTTAGGAATTTAATTCCAATGCTTGGAATAGACCAGAATGTAAATTTTATTAGAACTACCGACACTCATCACGTTAAAGCCGCTCAAGAATTTTGGACCATTTGTAATGATAATGGATTCATCTACCAAAAAGATTATCAAATAAAATATTGTGTTGGTTGTGAATTGGAAAAAACTGATTCTGAGTTAGAAGACGGACGCTGTCCCATTCACTCTAATAAAGAAATAGAATTACGAGATGAAAAAAATTACTTCTTTAAATTTTCCGAATTTGAAAATAAACTAAAAGATTTTTACAGCGAAAATAAAAATTTTGTAATTCCAGAATTTCGTTTCAAAGAAATCAAAAATTTCATTGAAAGTGGTCTTCAAGATTTTAGTATTTCTCGCCTAAAATCGAAAATGCCTTGGGGGATACCAGTGCCAGGAGATGATACTCAAGTGATGTATGTGTGGTTTGATGCTCTGGTTAATTATGTTTCAGCTATTGGCTGGCCCTCTGATGAGGCAAAATTCATAGACTGGGCTCAAAAAACTGGAGGTATGGTTCAGTATGCTGGTAAGGATAATTTAAGACAACAAGCGGCTATTTGGCAGGCGATGCTGATGGCGGCCGGTTTACCTAATTCCAAGCAAGTGGTTATTAATGGTTTTATAAATGGCCCTGATGGCACTAAGATGAGTAAAAGTTTGGGTAATGTAGTTAATCCTAAAGATTTAGTAGATGAGTTTGGAGTCGATGTTGTCCGTTATTATATTGCTCGTCATTTCAATAATTTCGAAGATTCTGATTTTTCATTAGATAAGTTTAAAGAGTCTTATAATGCTAATTTAGCTAATGGTTTAGGAAATTTAGTGTCGCGGATTATGAAAATGGCTACCACTTATGGGGTCACTATAAAACCAGACGATAAAGAGCTGGTTTATTTTACCGAAGGTGTCACGATTCCAGAATTAGAAGCTTTCGATATAAATACTTTTACGGACAATATTTGGGTAAACATTGGCCATCTGGATGAATATATACAAAAAAACGAACCCTTTAAAAAAATTAAAACTGATCCGGAAGAAGCTAAAAAAGATGTCCAATATTTACTCTTCCATTTACTCGGAGTAGCTTTGGCTCTAGAGCCGATTATGCCAGAAACGTCTAAAAAAATTCGTCGTCTGATTTTAGATAATGAAATGCCAACTGAGCCTTTGTTTTTGCGCCAAGACTAAATTAAATGATAAACAAACCTTATTTAATTGATGCTCATGCCCATTTAAATTTTAATGCTTTTGATGTTGATCGCGATGAGGTTATAAATAGAACTTTAGCTAAAAACATCTGGCATGTGAATGTGGGCACTCAAGCTAAGACTGCTGCCACTGCTGTTTCTTTGGCTGAAAAGTACCAAGAGGGGGTTTATGCGATTATTGGTTTGCACCCTATACATACCAGTCAGTCTTTTCATGATGAGGCAGAATTAGGCGAGGGTGGGATTGAATTTACTTCCACTGGCGAACAATTTGATTTTGATTTCTATAAAAAATTAGCGCAGTCGGACAAAGTGGTGGGTATAGGTGAATGTGGACTAGACTATTTTAGGTCAAGTGTTGAACAAAAAGAAATTCAAGTTAATAATTTTGTTAGGCAAATAGAATTAGCCAATAGTGTCCAAAAACCGCTTATGCTCCATATTAGACAGGGGACGGAAGGTGAAAGTACAAAAGCTTATACCGATGCCGGTGATATTTTAAAGCGAGAATCTAAAGTATTGGGTAATGTCCATTTTTTTGCGGGGAGTGTGACTGAAGCGAAAATTTTTTTAGATATGGGTTTTTATTTATCTTTTACGGGCGTGATTACTTTTGCGAAAAATTATGAAGAATTGGTAAAATTTATACCACTTGACCGGATTTTGATCGAGACAGATTGCCCTTATGTGGCCCCAGTTCCTTTTAGGGGTGCGCGTAATGAGCCTCTATATGTTGAGGAAGTGGCTAAAAAAGTGGCTCTTATTAAAGGCTTATCTCTTGAGGGGGTAGCCAGTCAAACTGTGGCTAATTGGTTCCAATTGTTCGGCTCTGGTTTAAGTCTCTAGGATTGGCCAGTGGTGGCTAAAAGGCAACTTTTGACATCGACAAATATATCTGATAGTATCAAGAATAATTATGACAGAAATAAATAACGAAGACTTAAATTTAAAGGACCCAAAAGTGTACGAAATAGGCTATTTATTAGTGCCTTTAGTACCAGAAGCTGATAAGGCTTCTGTGATAGAAAAAGAAATTACCAGCCTTATTAATAAGCTTGGAGGAATTATTATTAGTGAAAGCGCTCCGGAAATGCGTAAGTTGGAATACACTATTCGCAAAATGTTGAATAATAAGTATTCTAAATTTGCTAATGCTTACTTTGGAGCGATTAAGTTTGAATTAAACCCAGCTGATATTAATAAAGTTAATGATGCTGCTAAAAAATCAGACAATATCTTAAGATATTTATTAATCGAAAGCTCTAGAAATAATGAATCAAAAGTTAGAAAGGTGGAAGATGTAAAAAAGTCAGCTAAGATGAAAGAGACAACTAAATCAGTCGTTGAGGAACCGGTAGCTGAAAAAATAGTTGATTCTAAGGCGATCGACGAAGAAATTGATGGATTACTAGCTTAAAACATATTATGTACCTCAACAAAGCCCTCATCATTGGTAACTTAACCCGAGATCCAGAAGAGAGACAATTGCCATCTGGAATTTCAGTTACAAGTTTCTCTGTTGCTACTAATAGATTTTGGAAAGATAAAAATGGATCTAAGCAAGAAGATACTCAATATCACAATGTAGTGGTTTTCGGAGCCCAAGCTGCTAATTGTGCACAGTATTTAAGAAAGGGTAGTACGGTAATGGTTGAGGGCCGAATGCAGACTAGAAGCTGGGACGATAAAGATGGGAGCAAGAAGTATCGAACTGAAATTGTAGCTGATAAAGTTCAATTTGGAACCAGGGCTAGTGAGGGTGGGTCTAGTAACTATGCAGCAGGTAAAGGGGCTGAGGACTCTGGAAAGAATGCTCCAAATGATGATCATATCGACTATCCAGACGAAGATATTAATCCTGAGGACATACCGTTTTAAAAATAATTAAAAGAATAAATATTAAATCAGATGAAACAATGTTATTTTTGTACAAATAATATAAAAGACGTCGACTATAAAGAAGTTGAGGTTTTGAAAAACTATTTAGATACCCATAGTCGAATTTTGCGTCACAGCCGTACTGGTACTTGTTCTAAGCACCAAAGACGACTAGGACTGGCTGTTAAAAGAGCTCGATTCATGGCTTTACTGCCTTTTGTTCAGGGTTAATTTGAGGAGTTAGTTTATTAAATTTTCACATGTTAAGTTATAACGAAATTAAGCCAAGAAAGTTTATTGTCTTTAATGGTGAACCTTACGAAGTTTTGGATTCGCATGTTTTTCGTAAACAACAAAGAAAGCCGGTTAATCAAACAAAATTAAAGAATTTGATTACAGGTAAAGTGGTAGAAAACTCTTTTCATCAAAGTGAGTCAGTAGCCGAAGCTGAAATAGATAAAAGACCAATTAAATATTTATATACTAATAAAGGGGAGTATTGGTTTGCTGAAAAAGATAATCCTAGCAAACGCTTCACACTGCCAGCGGATTCTATTGGAGCTAAAATAATCTATGTTAAGCCTAATGATATTGTCGATTTCTTGTCTTTCAATGAGGTGCCGATTGGTATTGATATTCCAATTAAAGTCACTTTAAAAGTAACTGATGCGCCACCTACAATCAAAGGTAATACGGCTCAAGGTGGCAATAAACAGGTCACTGTTGAGACCGGAGCTAATATCAATACTCCTATGTTCATTAATGCTGGGGACGTGATTGAAATTAATACCGATACGGGGGAATACGTCAGCAGAGTCTAAAGTCTATATAAATAAAATACCCCGGAGGGCACAGCCCTCCGGGGTATTTTATTATCTATTTAAACCTCAAATTCTTTTTTAACTTTTTTTATGATCTCATTAGTTAATTTAGGATTGGCTTTAAGGTAAGTTCGGGTAGCATCATAACCTTGACCCAATTTTATTTTCTCACCCTTTTCATCTTCATAAGAATAAAAGGCTCCAGATTTTTTAATGATGCCATATTTTTCTCCGAGTGCGATCATTTCACCTTCAGGGGAAATACCTTCATTGTAGAGAACGTCGAACTCAGCCATCTTAAACGGAGCGGCAACTTTGTTTTTCACCACTTTGACCCGCACACGACCACCGACAATTTCTTCACCTTTTTTAATCTGAGCGATGCGTCTAACATCTAGTCTAACTGACGAGTAAAATTTCAAAGCTTTACCACCAGGAGTAGTTTCTGGGTTACCAAACATCACTCCAATTTGCATTCTAATCTGATTAATAAAAATCACTGTCGTTTTTGATTTGGCGACAATAGCGGTCATCTTACGTAGAGCTTGAGACATTAAGCGAGCCTGTTTGCCGACATGATGAGCGCCCACATCACCTTCGATTTCGTCTTTAGGAGTCAGTGCGGCGACAGAGTCGATGACCACAACGTCAATTTTGCCTGATCGGACCAAACTTTCAGAAATTTCTAAAGCCTGCTCGCCATAATCAGGTTGTGATATTAAAAGATTGTCTATTTGGACCCCTAATTTTTTAGAATACTCCGGGTCCATAGCATGCTCGGCGTCAATAAAAGCACAAACCCCACCTTTTTTTTGAGCTTCAGCAATAATATGTAAAGCTAGTGTCGTTTTACCAGAGGATTCAGGTCCGTAAATTTCGACGATTCTACCTCGAGGGACACCACCAATACCGAGGGCCATATCAAGACCAAGTGAGCCAGTAGAAATGGCATTAATATTAACTTTTGGTTTTTCACCTAATTTCATTAAAGCTTCGTCTCCAAAACGTGATTGGATAGCTTTAATAGTGGCTTCAATACTGTCACTGCCTACTTCTTTGTCTTTTTTTACGGTTTTTTTAGCCATAGCGTCTTTAGTTAAATAGTATTATCTGTAAACTGGGGTAGTAGTGCTTTGACTTAGCGTTACGTTATCTGAATCGGATGTTGGCTTAGGAGTGTGTACCACATGTAGTTTTTTAACTACTGTCCGCCCAAATTGATCCTCAGCTCTTAAGGTTAGTATATTATAGCCAGCAAAGAGGAGCAATGGCTCCCTAAAATAGCCCTCAGTGTCAGTAAAAATTTGCCGGTCATTAAGATAGATCTTAGAAATTCTCTCGGCCGAGCCTTTGATTTCGATAAAATTATCCTCATAAACCATAGCTTCAGACGGGGATAGGATATTAATTTTCGGCCCATCAACTAAATTAGCGGTTTTTAAATAGGCAAAAAATAGAATGACTCCAAATATAGCCATCATAGCCATCATTTTTATTAGAAACTGTTTATCGTAAATCATTAGTCTTTTCATATTTGAGTTTCTGTAGAATTAAGCGTCATAATTTTCTGATGGTTTATTGCCGTACACATCTCGAGGTTTGGCACCATCGGCGGGGCCGACCACACCTCGCTCTTCGAGCATATCAAGTAGTCTGGCAGCCCGAGCATAGCCGACTTTTAATTTTCTTTGCAAGTAAGAGGCTGAAGCTTTACCAGCTTCAAGCACTGCCATTCGAGCATCTTCATATAGCTCGTCATTGTCATTACCACCATCTATAGATGAACTAAAGATACCTCCGCCTCCAGAAGATGATTCACTACCTTCAAGATTAATTTGATCAGGCAGGACATCAGCATATTCATCGGTAATATGTTTAACTACTTTTTTAACTTCCGCTTCTGGAATAAAAGCTGATTGGAGTCGGATAGCTTTAGACATTTCACCCGATAGGTAGAGCATGTCTCCAGCGCCTAAGAGTTTCTCGGCCCCTGGTGAGTCTAAGATAGTTCGAGAATCGATCTGACTGGCTACTTGGAGTGCGATACGAGCCGGAATATTGGCTTTAATGAGACCAGTAATAACTTCAACTGAAGGTCTTTGAGTAGATAGAATCAGGTGAATACCCACAGCCCGAGACATTTGCGCCAATCGTACGACTGCTGCTTCTAATTCTCTAGGATAAGTCGACATGATATCAGCCAACTCATCGATGATGATAACAATATAAGGCATTAGTTCGACGTCTTCTTGCTCGGCTTTGTTTTTAAGAGCTGGCTCTAAAACATTGGTGTGATAAGACTGAATATCTCTAACTGTTTCTTCTTCTAAAATAGCATAACGCCTTTCCATCTCTTTGGTCGCCCAACGCAAAGCCATGATGGCCTTTTTAGGGTCAGTAATCACGGGAGACAAGAGATGGGGAATTTTATTATAAAGAGTTAGTTCTACTCGTTTAGGGTCGATCATGAGGAAGCGGAGTCGCTCTGGGGGGTTTCTATATAGTAGAGATGTCACCAAAGTGTGAATGGTAACCGATTTTCCAGAACCAGTAGTACCAGCAATTAACATGTGAGGCGCTTTAGCAATATTAGCAAAATGAGAGTCGCCAGAAATCCCTCGACCAAGTCCAATTAGAAGCGGAGTTTGAGACGAAGTAAATTCTTTGCTACTTAAGATCGAGCCCAAACCAACGGTGGTTTTAGTAGTGTTAGGAATTTCGATACCAACCAGAGATCGACCTGGGATAGGAGCTTCGATTCTGATGGGGTGAGCAGCGAGTGCTAGTGACAAATCATTTTGTAAATTTAAAATCCGAGACAGCTTCACTCCTTCAGCTGGTTTCAGCGCGTAGCGAGTAATAGATGGGCCGATAGATATTTCATCCATTTCGACGTGAATACCGAAGTTAGATAAAGTTCTTTTAATAATATTACTGTTAGCTTTAATATCGCCTACGCCTGGTTTTCCAGAATCTCTAGAGAGGAGAGAAATTGGAGGTGGTATAAATTGTTTACTGTTGCCACTGCGTCTGGTAAAACTCATGACTCCAGCTAGTAACCCACCATCGGCGACAGCATTATCTTGAGTAGTTTTTCTTTCAAGCTCGGCTTTCTGTTTTAGATTGCCGGGACCCTCTTCGATTTCAGGATTCTCAAAAGTTCCATTTTTAATAATTAAATCTTTTTCTTCTAAGGTGTTTGTTGGGTTTAAATTCAGATCATCTTTTTGTTTGCCGAAACGTAAACCAAAGAAACTATTATCAAAAGTTAATCGGGAATCAAAAATAATAAAGATGGCAATTAAGCTGGCCGAGATCAAAACCACTAAACTAACATAGAAATCAAATAATGTTATTAAAGGAGTAGAAATCCCCTTACCAACTAGGCCACCAGCGGTCACATCATCTAAGACTATATTTAAGATACCTAAAGCCGAAACAAAAAGCAGTAGGCCGCCTATGATGCGGTGGAGGAGGAAGTTTGGTTTGATAGCGAGGAAAAAAGAGACGCCAACAATAATAAGAATAATAGGTAGCAATAGATAGCCACTACCAAATAAGAAGGTGAGCCCCTTATAGGTATAACCACCAGCCATGCCAGCATACTCAAATTTGGCTAGTATGAAAAAGATACCGAGGGCAATAAATAAAACCCCAAAGATACCGTGTTTAGTTTCTTCTTTTAGTGAACCGCCCCCAAAGCCAATAAGCGGTGGGGTGTCTACCACAACTTCCTTCTCCTTTTTTTTACGTCCCATAATTAATAATAAATAGTATTTTAATATTTGAATTTTTACCCCTTGATTATAGCAAATAATAGCTAGTAAAGCCCTTAAAGTCTTGGGATAAAGACAAGAGAGGAAAAGAGGGTCAATTTGCTTCAGCAAATTGACCCTCTTTTTACCCCACTTTCATTTTGCTTTGTGGTTAAGCCATATTTAGGACATTAGGGACAGAATATTGGACAAATAAAACAAAATAAGGTATAATGGACAGATAGTAAGAGACATTAAATATATAAGACTTTTGTCTTAAATATAAAAGACCAAATACACTTATGGACAAAGACAATAATACAAAAGACATAAATTTAAAAGACGGTTCAAATCCGGTGGATTTTATTTTGGAAAAAAACGAAAGACTGGTGTCAGCTATATATATGGTGACAGCTTTATTGTCTGACCATGAACCAATTAAATGGAAGCTTCGAGAAGTGTCTTTAAAACTCTTGTCTGATTTACCGGTGACTTTGATCAATTCTACTAGCCGTGTGTATCAAAGACAGACTGCTTACAACTATGCCAATGTTGAACAAGCTTTGGTGGAGGTAGATGAAATAGTGTCTTTAATAAATGTGGCCCTGGCTGGTGGTTCAGTGTCTCAAATGAACTTCACTATTTTAAAACAAGAATACCAATCTCTTAAAAAAATTATTGCTGATAATTTTTCTATTCAAAATTTAAACACCTATTTATTAGCTGGTGGTGAAAAATTAGTGACACCGATGGTTTTAGAAACCCCAGTTAGATCTGCTCCTGAGCCAGTTTATAAATCAGATTATTCTCGCATCACCGAACGTACCCCAGTTGATTCTAATACGGTTAAAAATGTAGTCACACCAAATAAAATTGAAGACAGTAGACCAACTATAAAACCAATCAGTAATGTCGTTAAAGAAAATTTAAGTATAAAAAAAGACATGACTGGTGGTCCGACTAAAAACAATCGTCAAGAAACCATCGTTGAATATCTTAAAGGACACACTTGGGCTTCTATAAAAGACATAGCCGGAGAAATAGCTGATTGTAGTTCTAAAACAGTGCAGAGAGAACTGGTAGAATTAGTCGCTCGCGGTGTCCTTAAAAAAACTGGTGACCGGAGATGGAGCCGTTACGCCCTAAACTCTTAAAAATAGATCTAAATTAATGTTTTGTTTTTAGATAGGAGAATTGTCTTATTAAACTGCCTTAAACATTTTTATCAA
This sequence comes from Patescibacteria group bacterium, assembly GCA_030917625.1. Classification (GTDB taxonomy): domain Bacteria; phylum Patescibacteriota; class Minisyncoccia; order Phycocordibacterales; family XYD1-FULL-46-19; genus JAUPUJ01. The sequence continues at coordinate 948 of JAUPUJ010000003.1, read as the reverse complement.
ATTAAAATCTGTAGGTACTAGAAACCAAGCTTAAAATAGGCTTGGTTTCTTTGACTTTTCGCCATTTTCAGTGTAGATTGAGGGGGTGAAAATTTGATAAAACTATAGGGGTTATAGACTGTAAGTTTGTTGCTACTTATACGTTTTAATTATCAGGTTATCCACAAAGATGTAAATCCTTGTTTGCAGTAGGAAGTTTAGGCGTTTATAATTTATAAACGTCAATCTATGATTGTAAAGTGGGATAGACGTTAAGTGGTCTTTGACAATTAAATAAAAAATACCGCCTAACTGTAACGAGAGATGGATTAAAATCCTTTAGTTTATTAGCCCCCAGTAAAGAGATAACCTTGTTGGGGTTAATAAAAAAATTAGTTATCAATGATGCGGGGTCTTGGGTGTGTCGAATACCGAAGACTCATGCATTGATAAACCCGCTGTCAAAAATGGCAGACAAAATGCGGTCGATGCAAATTGTCTATACACTTAAAATTTTAGTCACGAAAGTTTCTAAAATTTTAAGATGGCTAAAATCATTTTAGTCAGTGGGTCAAATTAAAATTACAAATATTATTAAGTAATAAAATTACTGTTAACTTATATGAATAAATTTATAAAAACTATAGTTGCTGTTTCTGCTGCAACTATGATGCTTGCTGTGGTAGCAGTTCCTGCTCCTGCTCAAGCACAAACAATTGCTGAACTTCAAGCTCAGATCTCAGCCCTTATGGCTCAGATTTCTGCTTTAACTGGTTCAACAACTACAACTGGTGGAAGTTCATACACTTTCACTCGTGACCTAACTATCGGTTCTACGGGAACTGATGTTATGGAATTACAAAAATTCTTGAATGGTAAAGGTTTCGCTGTAAGTGCTTCTGGTGCAGGTTCTGCTGGCCAAGAATCAACTTACTTCGGTGCTTTAACTGCTGCTGCTTTGGCTCGTTA